>CAYFYU010000142.1:317-7419 GCA_964347455.1 uncultured Spirochaetota bacterium
GTTATAGAAATTGATTCTGTTAAAGTGGCTGAGATGATTCAAATGGGCATCCCTGCAATTGAAGGCGATGCACGTCAGGAAGAATCCCTGGAAATGGCAAGCAATAAAAAAGCTAAATGTCTTCTGGCCACGCTTGATGATTCACATAATGTCTTTATAGCCTTGACAGTGAAGATGTTGAATCCGGAATTACGGATTATTTGCAAAATTGAGGATACTTCAAATAAAACCAAGCTAAAAAAAGCGGGTGCAGATGAAGTGATACCCTGTCATAATATCGGTGCAAAGGAGATGATTGATGCAGCGCATAAAATCCTGTGAACTGCTCCGAAAAAGCAAAACAAATAACAATGTATGTTTCCACAACATCTCCTGCCTATTTCCGGGACGCGTCACTAACGTTCTGTCTTTTTATGTGCTTGACAATCATACCCACCTTGAACTCATTCGAATTTAGTCCACTGCGGGTGAAATCATCAGTTTGGGGCCGTTCAGTGAAATGAAAATACTTGACACGGTCAAGCGAACTGGTTAAATTAACCGAATCACCTGAAATTTACCCTAGAGGGGTAGGGTATTATAATATAACGTGAATGATATCGGTGTATCTAAAATCAGAAAGAAGGTATTCTGGGGCACGTCCGGTTACAAACCGATGCCCGCCCCTCATTGGGTATGCGCCTCAGTGTCCATGAGGATAAACCATGCATGAGCAAACAATAGCTTATTTTTCGATGGAAATTGCCCTTGAGGCTGGGATGCCTACGTACAGCGGCGGACTTGGAGTGCTGGCGGGCGACACGATCCGTTCGGCAGCCGACCTTGAGCTACCGATGGTTGCAGTCACACTGCTCTACCACAAAGGTTATTTTGATCAGAAGTTTACCCGGGACGGATGGCAGCAGGAGGAGCCCGTGGAGTGGAGTGTCCAGGACATACTGGAGGATGTGGCGACGCATACCTCAGTGACGATAGAAGGGAGGACTGTCTCCATTCGCGCCTGGAAATATGAGGTGAAAGGAGTTACCGGATACACGATCCCTGTCTATTTCCTGGATACTGACCTACCGGAAAACGCTCAGTGGGATCGAACACTGACCCACCATCTCTACGGAGGAGACCAGCACTACCGGCTCTGCCAGGAGGTAATCCTCGGAATCGGTGGGGTGAAGATGCTTCGCGCCCTGCAGTTTGAAAACATTGAGCGGTTTCACATGAACGAAGGGCATGCGAGCCTTCTCACACTGGAGCTGCTCGAGGAGGAGGCAAGAAAGGCCGGCAGAAGATCCGTCAGCCATGCTGATATCGAGGCCGTCAGGGAGAAGTGCGTTTTCACAACCCACACACCCGTAGCGGCGGGGCACGACCACTTCTCCCTGGATCTTGTATCACAAGTGTTTCCACGCGAGGAATTCATCGAGATGAAGGACGTCTTCTGTGTGAACCTGGCACAGCATGTGCTTAAAGAGGGAAAGCCGGTTTCAGGGATGCATGACGTGCATAACCTGAACATGACATACCTCGCACTTAACCTGAGCCATTACGTGAACGGCGTCGCCAAGAAGCACGGTGAGGTCTCACGCCGGATGTTCAGCGGATTTTCCATCGATTCAATAACCAACGGGGTTCACGCAGCCACCTGGACGTCGGCACCATTTCAGGAGCTCTTCGACCACCACATTCCCGGTTGGAAGCAGGACAACTTCAGCCTCCGTTACGCTATCGGTATACCTAAAACAGAGGTGATGGAGGCCCACAGACAATCTAAGGAGGAACTAATTCGCTATGTGAACCACAAGACCGGGACCGGTTTGGAGGCAGATCAGCTAACCATTGGACTTGCCCGGCGGGCTACTGCCTACAAACGGTTGGACCTGTTCTTTTCAGACATCGCGCGGCTGAAGAGGATCACTAAGGATGTGGGCCCGTTGCAAGTAGTGTGTGCAGGCAAAGCCCATCCCCGCGATCAGGGCGGCAAGGAAATCATCAAGAAGATCTTTCAACTGAAGGAGCTGTTAAAGAAAGACATACGTATTGTCTATCTGGAAAACTACGATATGAAACTTGCAAAGCTGCTTACCTCCGGTGTCGATCTCTGGCTGAATACACCTCAGCCGCCGCTGGAAGCATCAGGCACAAGTGGAATGAAAGCCGCGCTCAACGGTGTGCCCAGCTTGAGTATACTGGACGGCTGGTGGATCGAGGGCCACATCGAAAACGTGACCGGATGGTCCATTGGAGAAAGGGGCAAAGGGAACCCAGAGAGTGCGGACTGGGCGAAGGATGCGGCCGCGCTCTACCAAAAGCTGGAGCACGTCATTGTTCCAATGTACTACCATCGTCAGGACCAGTACACAGACGTGATGCGCCACGCGGTCGCCCTGAACGGCTCTTTCTTCAACACCCAGAGAATGATTCAGCAGTATGTGGTGAATGCGTATTTTCGTTGATCTCTGTGTCAAGCTTTACAGATTATCGAGGCCGATGTTACGTAAAGGTACCCGGTCAACGAAGAAGGAGCTTTACCTATTGTTTGCCTGTGCTGTAAATCATGTTTAAATACCCAACTTCAGTAAATTATTTTTAATTTTATCTGTTCCTTACCAATACTTCTTTCCTCTTTCTCCATAGCAATAATTATCATAAAAATGCAGATTGGTATCAACAAATTCATAATTATTTATCATCCTTACAATTAAATAATTACTGGTATTCTGTCTGTTAATGCAATTAAGCAAATGCATGTTTATTATTCCAATATAAAATTGTTGACAAAGCTTAAAAATATTACATTATACCTGGGTAGGGTATATAAAGGAAGCGTTATCTGAGCGGGAAAATATCGGTGGTGGTTGATCGAAACAAGATGTAGGAGCAACTTTTATCAGTTACAAACTTACGACTCAGAGCAAATATAATTCTGTTTCTTGCCATGAGATTTAAAACCGCACCCACTATTTTAGTGATTACTGATTACGATTCACAGCGGCTGTATTTCAAAAACTATGCACGAGGATCATCATTTCTCTTTCATCCGCTTGACCTGAGCATTCCACCCCATGAGCAGGCGAAAACAATCGTCAATACATTACGCAGGAAATAAATCGAAATCGACGGTGTATTTGGCGTCACCGATGAGCCAACCATCCTTGCATCTCTCATCGTAAAAGAATTGGGAAAGCCGGGTCCAGCCCCGGAAGCTCTCTATATAGCCCAGCATAAGGCGATATTTGCCAGAATTGCGAGAGACATTAACCGGCACTATCCTGATACGGTCGTGCTTGAAAAAGAGCAGGTAATACGGGTGGATGGGAAATTATTTCCAGCTTTTATCAGACTCGCAAAAGGCTCCCTGTCAATGCACTCGTACATGGTAAACTGTAAAGAAGAGCTTAAGGAAATACTGCCGAAGCTGTTCCACATAAAGCGCCCTCTGTTGGTATGGTCCCGGTCATTTTATGAGCAATTCGCTCAAGCAAGTGACCCGCCCATCGAATGCTTCCTCCTGCAACCGTTTCTCAACTTCAGGCAATACACTGTAGATGCTTATGTCTTTCGGGGCCGGATGCGCATCCTTGGCATCACCGAATCGATATACACGCTGGACCGGAGAAGTTTCCAGAGATTCGACTTCCCGGGGGATTTACCACCTTCAGCAATGCATGAACTGCACGCAATGTTGGTGCGGTTGGTCGAGCGTCTTCAGTTTGATAACGCCGGTTTCGATGTCGAATTCTTCCTCACTCCGGATAATCACATCATTCTCATCGAATTCAATACCCGGCTATCTCTTCAGTTCGTGCCGCTTATTTATCAGTGGTATGAAATAAGTGCTCTTGAAGTAATGAGCTTGATATGCATTGTAATAGAACCTCAGTTGATACCACGGAGTCTTCAACTTCTAGCCAGCAGTTGCGTGCTTCGGTCCTTCGAGGATAAAAAGGTAGTACGGGTTCCCACCCGTCAGGAAATAATAGCGTTGAAAAAAAGCGGCCATATAGAATTTATGCGTGTTCTTGTTGATCCGGGATATAAGCTTTCCGATCATGAACAGGACTCCTATTCGTACCGATACGCACTAGTAGACGTCCTTGGGCATACTCGTCAGGAGATCTTTGGTAAGCTAGAGTTTGTCAAGCATCAGCTCCACTTCGAATTAATAATCTAAAACAGATCGCCGTCAAGGCTGTCCAACGAAAACAATTAATTTGGGAATCGCCCTCATATCTCGTGGAGAAGTCGTTAGCCTCCACGATGCTCTCTGCCGGCGTGCATTTCGCCCAAGTTACAGCTGGCCAGACACCGGTCCCACAGGATGTGTTGGCTCTTGTTCAGCACGCCCACCTGGTGGAAAACCCACCCCATCTCCCACAAATCATGGATTATAAAGTCCGGCTCTTTCTCATGTGAGCGCCATCTCGGGTAAGAATCGTCATGATCGTTTCCATGATGCAGCCATACAGTCTGCCAACCCAAACGCTTCGCCAAAGCTGTATTAACCAGGGAATCATCCAGCAACATGATAGCCCTGCCGTTTGCTCTTAAGGCAGTGCACACTTGCAGGTATGCCGTAATATCCGGTTTCCCGCAATAACCGGAGGAGCGTATATCGAAGATCTTATAAAAGTGGTGTTCCACATCAAGTGCCTTAAGCACTTTGCGAGCATACTCCCGGGTGCCATTGGTAAAGATGCACTTCCGGGCATGGATGCAATCGAGGAGACAATCCAGATCTTTGTCCTGTGAGAGAAAATCATAGATTGGAACGTCATGCACAAATGCCAGAAGCTCTGAGGGGTCCACCTTGTGATGGAGCAGGATTCCACGGGTAGTCGAGCCATATTTATGCTCGTACTCTTTGCGCAGGCCATCTGCCATATCCCGGGAATAGCCCAGCCGTGCGATCATGTATTGGGTGAATCGCTCGCTGATAGCAATCAAGAGGCCTGCTGTCGGCGGATAGATCGTTTCGTCCAGATCGAAGAGCACATACCTGGGCTTCTCATTCATTGCAAGCACTCCTTGCATCAAACAAATATAGAGATGACCGTTTTGAGTTTCTTATTCTCACATTACTTCATTTTCCTCCCAGCTCAAGCTCCCAAGAAATTATGAATAGAACGAATTGTAAAATGATCCGCTGCTCAACGAGAACCCCTGTAAAAAGGATGAATCAGCCCAGAAAATAATCGGAGGAATTATTGAAGATGAGATCCCAGGAGGGGATAAGGTTTCCATTTCTATCCTCATAGTAGCGGGTTGCATCCCCTGATTTTTTCTTTCCACTCACAGTTACCTCCACTACAATGAACTTGCTCAGCTGGAAAGTAACGTACCATTCTCCGGGTTTTAGTCCATATTCATACTCAAGCATTGAAGACACCTCTCTATCTTTGAATCCTTGCCGATTGAAGCGTCCTGCCCCCCTGGTTTTAAAATCGCATCAATCTCACACCTTTGATGACGTTTTACCTCTTAATTACAATTATATAAGCAAGCCAATGCCTTTTACTTCAGGGCCTGAAGTCTTCTATCCCATGATTCAAGGCGAGGTAATCCTGAACCTGTGTGATAAACGGGTTAATGAATATCTCGGATTCAACCAGGTACTCCTTATTCGACTTCATGGGCAACTCATCCCTTACCATCTTCATGAGGATCTCGTATGATTTCTCCGCCACCTCTCTAATTGCAAGCCCCACCTCCGCATCCCAGGGATTCCCGGGGGCCATGAGTTCCCTCATCGCCTCCTCGGATCCTCCCACACCGACCACAATCATATCACTAAAATCCTTCCTGGCCGCATTCCTGAGGGCTGCTATTGTGCCAAGGGCCCTGAGGTCGCTTGTATTGTATATTATATTTACTTCCGGAAACCTGAGGAAAGCCTCCAAAACTACGTCTATGGTGTTTATGACCGTACCGTCATCCGGGGTACTCTGATAAAAAGAGGCATCGGGAATCACCTCTCTGAAGCCATCGACGAACCTCTTTTCCCTTTCTATTTCATAGGTTATCCTTCTTGCATTGGTCACCAGGACCTTCGCCTTTTTGTCGGGAAAACGCTCAATAAAATATCGGGCAGTTTTTTCCCCCAGTAGTTTACACGTGGTGTACTCGTTAAAACCGATGTACGGGGCAGGAACCCCCCCGAACGGCCTTATCCCGTGAACTGCAACCGGTATACCCGCATTCTGCGCTTCTCTTAACGATACTGAGGCTGCGTTCGGTTCATGAAGAAAAATGAGAATTGCATCGACATTCATATCTATCAGCCTGTTTACTGCAAACAGGAGATCGTCGGCGGTGACTCCACCTTCAACATCGATTAAGTTGAATCCATTTTCCACTGACATCCTTTTCCACTGCTCCCTGTAGCTCCTGTCGAAGCTTTGGTACTGTATATCCCTGAAAAAAAGGTTGACTCAAAGGTAACATGAACAATTCCCATGGTATGCTTCTGCTCTGCTTCTTTCCTGCCGCCCGCTTCAGCATGATAGTAGGGGATTGAATACAGGATAGGGAAAAAGACAAAAAGCAGAAACAGCGCTTGTTTGAGCTTCCACTGATCAGACATATTTCGTCTCCTCGCAGTAAGTGATCATTATTCCTTAAACTCGATACTTTTCCTTCTCTGTGCTTCATTCTAATCTGTTGATAATTTCCTCTATGCTCCTTCTGGCAGAAGAGTTATTCAGGTCGCGAAGGGTTCTGCCCCGAAAGATTAACTCCTCGAGCTGTGGGTCATACGGGATGTTTCCTACATATTCCATTTCCAGCTCTTTTATCCTCTCCCGCAGCAGGGCGAGCCTGTTGTCCCTTACCGTATTGGAGACAATGCACTTTCTCAATATGCCCGTTTTCAGGTTGGAGGTTATCTTTTTGATGCTCTTTGCGGTAATCAGGGATATGGGGTTCTCAGTCACCACCACGATGAGAGCATCTATATTGGACGTCGTGTGCCTGCTTATGTGCTCCAGACCCGCCTCATTGTCCATAACCACCCATCTATATGAGGGAATGAGATCCTCGGTGAACTTCCTGATCAGGCTGTTCAGGTAGCAGTAGCAGCCTGACCCCTCCCCCTTTCCCATGGTGATGA
>CAYFYU010000142.1:7429-8802 GCA_964347455.1 uncultured Spirochaetota bacterium
GAGGTCGAAACCCTTCGCCTCTTCGATTATCTGATGAAGCCCGGCCTCAACGTAGATGGCCTTCGACATGCCAGCCGGAAAATTCTTTATCTCATTGAGTACGTCCTCCCGGAGGTCCCCGAGTGTTTTCTCGACCTTCATCCCGAGGAGCGTTCCCAGGTTCGCATCAGGGTCAGCGTCCACGGCGAGCACGGGTCCTCGCCCCTTTTCGCAAAGGCTGATAATGGTGAGGGCCGCAATCATGGTCTTTCCGGTTCCACCTTTTCCTGCTACTGCAATGTGTCTGGCCATAAACCAACTCACTTGTCAGGCCCGCATGCAATGGAACGTATCTAATTCCCCAAGAGCGGAAGAGAGCATTTTTAATCTCCGTCTCCCAACCCGCATTCATAATAGTGCGGCAGGAAACCGCCTTCTAAAAATCTCCCTTTGTATTCCCGCTTAAGCCTAACCCTTGTCTGCGCAAGATAATTGTTTCATCAAGCTGTCGCTATAACCCCTGCCCTCATAAGAAGACTATTAGCATTAGACTATACCCCAGTATAGTCTAATGCTAATAGAAGAGATCTCATTTGTCAATATGTATTTCAGATACGGCGCCGAAATTCTGCACATGCAGTTGTCCTGAGAAAGAACGCGGCATATTGCCTCCTCGCAGAGACCCTTATGATGAAGAACGTAGCCAGTCTGCTATCCTATGATGTGTGCGAATGGCGGCCTGAGCCCAACGATAATGATCGATACAACCATGAATAGGAGCACAGCCCCATAGAGCCACAGAATTGCCCGGTGTACCTTCGAAAAAGGAGGCTTTTGGTCAACGAAAAGGATCACCATAATGGCTACGAGAATCACAAACGGCGCAATCAGGAGAACGGAGATGCCGAAAATATTCTCAAGGGCATAGAAGGGCAGGAAGATCCATGGTGGTCTCGTCATCTCAACTCCGGTATAAGGTCCTGGGTAAACGATGGAGGGAAACTGAGCGGCAAGAAAGGCAGTAATTCCGTAGACCGCAAGGCTGAAGCTCATAATACGCTTCACGTGATCGAAGAAGGTAATATTTTTTTCAGCGGAATTCATATGGCCTTTAAATACCGGGAGTGGCTCGGGCAGTGGAGACAATCCGTTGACTTTGATGAGAACCAGGTGAGGAAACAAGAACAGGACGAGAAGGAGGGGCATGAGGAGGACATGGGTCAAGAACGTTCTCATGAGCATGAGCTCCCCCTGTATGAAAACGACAAGGGCTTTCCCGATGAAGGGGACGAGCTCCATCGTCTACACCGCGTGAATGTAGGCCTCGAACCCTTCCTGATCCCACTTCAGCATCGTTCCGGTGAAAAAAAATCCGTATAAGGTGATGAAGAAGA
>CAYFYU010000143.1:0-373 GCA_964347455.1 uncultured Spirochaetota bacterium
AAAAAAAACTATATGATAGATTGATCCGTACCCAAATCGTAGTATTGATTCAGAATAGCTGATTGATCTGAAATATGGGTAGCATGATAGAGAGGATTGCAAATCCAATGCACACACCAACAAAAACAATGAGTATCGGCTCGGCCAGAGCAGTAAGGGTATCCACCTTTCCCGTGAGATCGACCTCGAGATTCCGGCCGATACTGTCAAGAACCTCACTAACTCGATCGCCCATTTCTCCAGCACGAATCATACCCAAAAGAGGAGTATTGAAGATTGGACTCTGTGCCAGAGCACGTGAGAGCTTCTCACCCTTACGGACCATTTCTATGGCATGGCTGAGACTGTCAGTAAAAACTCGATTTCTAAAGAT
>CAYFYU010000143.1:383-8628 GCA_964347455.1 uncultured Spirochaetota bacterium
GGTATAGGAAAAACGTATTTTGAAGGTATCCTGTATCAGCCTTCCTGCAAGGGGGAGTCTCAGAACGAGGTGGTCGAAGTACAGCCTACCCCGTTCACTTCGGTATATTCGTCGGAACAACAAAAAGAGTAGGGCAAAGAATATTGCAATTCCCCACCAGCCTTTAGATATGAATTCGGTCGTACCGATGAGGAGCCTTGTGGGTAGAGGAAGAACCTGGCCGAAATCTGCAAATAATCGGGCGAAAGTGGGTACGATGAAGGACACGAGAAAGACGATAATAATAAAGGCAAAGAAGAGCATGAATATCGGATAGGTGAGGGTAGACCGCAGTCGCGCGATCAATGCCCCGCTTTTCTCATACATCTCTGAAAGGCGTATCAAAACCTGGTCGAGTTTGCCTGAAATTTCACCGGCATGTAGAGTATTGACGTACATCTGGTTGAAGTAGCGTGGGTATGCTGCAAAAGCAAGGGAGACACTCTGACCCTCTTTGATCTTCTCCCTGATGTCGATCATCATCTTTTTGACCTCTCCATCCTCTGTCTGATCGATTACGGCATCAAGAGCGTTGATGATGGGCAGTTGCGCACTCAGAAGAAAGGAAAGTTGACGGGTAATAAGAGAGGTGATAGTTCTCCTTTTAGGAATGGTAAGTGAGAAGGATTTCTTCTTCGTAACTTCTGAAATTTCCTGGAGGTAGAGTCCTCGCCCTTTCAGTTTTTCCCTGGCAGCGCCCACACTCGGCGCATCGACAATGCCGCGTACATTCTTTCCGAGCGCATTCAATCCTCTGTAGTCGTATATAGCCATTATTCTCGAATGACCCTCACCACTTCATCGAGGGAGGTTATCCCGTTCAGGATCTTTTCGATGCCGTCATCAAGCATGGTGCTCATACCCATCTGTATGCAATGCTCCCGTATGTAGGCGGCGTCACGCTTTTCTATGATCATCTTCCTGACCTGGTCGTTCATTCTGATCATCTCAAAGATACCAACCCGGTCAAAGTAGCCTGTCTTCTGACATTTTGAACACCCTACACTCCGATACACCTCCCTGTCTGCAAAGAGTTTTGGATCGATTCCTTCATTTACCAGTATCTCGGGATCGATGGTTGTTTTTTCCCTGCAATGCGGGCAGAGAACCCGGACGAGTCTCTGAGAGATGAAACTTGTAACAGTTGAGGAGATAAGGTAGGGTTCGATACCCATGTCGATGAGGCGGACAACACCGCTTGAAGCATCGTTGGTGTGTACGGTGGAGAAGACAAGATGTCCGGTCATGGCGGCTTGGATGGCGATTTCAGCGGTTTCTCGATCGCGAATTTCGCCAACCATGATTACCTCGGGATCCTGTCGTAGGATAGACCTCAATCCTCTTGCGAAAGAGAGGTCTATTTTTGGATTTACCTGTATCTGGCTGATACCTTTGATTCGGTATTCAACTGGGTCTTCTATTGTTATGATGTTTTTCTCAGGTGTATTAATCTCTCGCATTGCTGCATAGAGTGTGGTGGTTTTACCGCTTCCGGTTGGTCCGGATACGATGATTATCCCGTTTGGCATTTTCAAGGTGTTGCGGATATCAGCTACCATGTCGGGTTTCAAACCGAGCTTTTCAATGTTGAATTTTTTTTCGTCCTTGACCAGAAGTCTCATGACGACCCTCTCACCTACAACAGAGGGGATTATAGAGACCCTGATGTCGACATCGGATGTCCCGTACTTGACCTTGATTCGTCCGTCCTGTGGGAGACGGTTTTCTGCTATGTTGAGATAAGCCATTATTTTGATGCGCGAGACAATTGCCTGTTGGTAATTCTTTGGTGGAGATAAAACGTTGTAAAGGACACCATCAATTCTGTATCGTACGGTGACGCCTTCTTCTGAAGGCTCGACGTGAATATCGCTTGCCCTTGATTTCAGTGCCTCGGTAATCATGAGATTTACCAGTTTGATAATGGGAGCTTCGTTGGCCAGATCGAGGACATCCTCGCCGGTTTCGTCTCTATCTCCCAGTATTTCTATATTTTCCGAATCGTCCCGAAGACCCTCGATGACCTTATCAGCACTCTCCGCGTCCTCTCCGGAGAGCATGTCTGACAGTTTTAGTATGTCCAGCTTCTTAGCGAGAATGAGTTTCACATTTTTTTTAGTAAAGACCTTGATATTCTCAATGACATCGAATTGAAATGGATCGTTGATGGCGACTTCGACGGTATCACCGGAATCTCGAAGAATAAGTACATTATACCGTTTGATGAATGCACGGGACAGGTTGTTCGAGATCACCATACTGGAGCCTCTCAAAAGGTCCTCATTGTACTCCAGTCCAAGCTGATAGGCGAGAACCTGCAGGAGGTCATCTTCGGTTATGAGGTTTCTCTGGAGCAGAAACTCGCCCAGTCTCGATGTTGTATTATTCTGTGCGACGAGAAGGCTTTCAAGATCTTCACTACCTATCTTGTCAAGGGCCAGGAGAATTTCTCCAAATTTCAAACCTAAGAAAGATTTCTTTTCCCGCAAAACCTGTGATTTCTTTGATTTGGTTTCCATACTTATTAATTTATTGCAACTGCGTAATTATTTCACCATGAATTTTCGATCAGAATTCTACTTTTTTAAATGGCTTCAGCTGGGACTATCTTCTTTTCTTCTGCTCGAATTCCTCCTGCTCCAGCTTTTTCTTCTCCGTTATCTGTGAGATCTGTTCATCCTCAGTGATAATGTGGGGAGTAATGAAAACCATTAGGTTGGTCCTCGTTCTCTGCTTTGTGCGCTTTCGAAAGAAGAGTCCCAGGAGGGGGATATCACCGAGAATGGGAACCTTCTGTTCTATTTCCGTGACATCGTCTCGTATCAGACCGCCTATCACGATGGTCCTTTCATTCTTTACTGTTATCTTCGATGATATCTGTCGGTTGAAGACTGAAGGATTATCGAGCAACTCAGTACCCTCAACTATCTTTTTTATCTCCTGCTCGATATCCATGGTGATGTAACCGTTCGGATTGATATGGGGTGTCAGCTTTAACACAATGCCGACGTCTTTGTAGTCGAAGGTCTGAATGACGTTGTTGTTTTCATCGACCCGTGAGCTGGTAAGGAAGGGGATCTGTTCGCCGATGGCAATCGTTGCCTCGTGGTTGTCGACCGTTACGATTTCGGGTGTTGAAAGTATCTTGAGGTCCGTATTTTCTTTGGATGCGTTTATAATGGCATACATATCGTAATCGCCCCTGAGAAGACCGACGGTGAGACCGGGCAATCCACCTGTTTGCAACGCTTCTGCAGCAAGGCCTGTGTTCGATTGGGTGACGACCTCTGCATCTAGAGGGGTGTCGATGAGTGCCAGCCAGTCAAACCCAACAGTCTGATCATCACCCAGGCTTATCTCGATGATCATAGCCTCAACGAGTACCTGCTGGCGTTTCATGTCGAGCTCTTTTATGAGTCGCTCTATCTTTTCCCAGTCTTGAGGAGCGCTGATTATTATCAATGAGTTTGTCTCCTTATTAGCCACTACATTGAACCGGGAAATAAAAAACGCACCGCTCACCCCGGGTGGTTTTTGCGGTTGTCCCTCTTTCGGCGGTTGCTGTACCGGTATGGCGCCCGAAAGGGTTGCAAGGGTCTGCGCCATCGTTTCTGCATTTGAATTTTCGAGGTTGTATATGTGAATATCCGATATCTCACGGGGTGTCTCGGTGTCGAGGAACTGTACCATTGTCAACAGCATGTTTATGGTGTTGAAGTTCCCGTTTGCAATGATAGAATTTGTCCTGTCATAGGCAGTTAGGAGAAGATCGATGGCGAATATAGGACGAATCACATTGATGACTCCGGCCGCATCTGCAAATTTGAGGGGAATGATCTGGGTAATAATACCCTCAATTGGTTCTTCGTGAAGATCGGTTCCGTAGTGAATACGGCCACTCATCTTTAATGCTTCCTGGGCTGGATAAATATTGACGATGTTGTTCACGCCGGGCACAGCGTAGAATCCGCTTGCTTTTAAAATAGACAGCACAACATCGTAGACTTTCTTGGACGGTATATCCTGTGAAGAGACAAAGCTTATCGTGCCTTTTACCTTGTCACTAATAATAAAGCTTTTGCCGGTAATCTCACTCATTGTCTTTAAAAAGACACTGATGTCAACCTCATCGAAGTTCAAAGATACCTTTTGCGCAAATGCAACATGTATCTGGAATAGAAAGATCGGAATCAGGCATAGTTTTAAAACGGTGCTTCTCATGCGGATTATACCTCACACTATTGTTTATTCTTTATATCGGTTAATCTTGTCGAAAACCAGAGTGGAGGCACCAAAAATTCCTGCCCTGGAACCGAGTTTTGCCAGAACGATCTCAACCCCTTCAAGAGAGTCCGGCAGGGTCCAGTCCTGAATATGGGATTTGATAGCATTCAGGTATACTGTACCTGCCTCTGCTATCCCTCCACCGACTATCACCATATCAGGATCGAAGATATTGATGAGGCTTCCCAGACCTACTGCGGTATTTCGACCGATCTCATCGACAATGGCAAGAGCAAGGAGGTCCTTCTTTCGGGCGGCTCTGAATATGTCCCGTGGTGTTAAGCTTTCATTTACAAATTGTGATTCCTCAAAAAGTATACTCTGTTTCAATTGATCACGTTTCATATGATGGCGGGCAATTCTCAGTATGCCCCTGGTAGCGGCATACTCCTCCCAACAGCCTCTCATACCACAGGTGCAGGTGTGTCCCCATGCTTTAAATACCAGATGGCCTATCTCACCAGCGTATCCAGTTGCACCATCATAGAGTTTGCCGTTTATCACGATTCCACCACCGATTCCGGTTCCGAAAGAAGCCATCACAACATGTGTTCGGCCAATACCGGCGCCGTACCGCACTTCTCCCAGAACCGTAGCGGTTACATCATTGTGTGCGAAAACGGGGATCGAAAACTTTTGATAGAGAATTTTCATGAATGGTGTATTTCTCCATCCTGGGAGATTATCGGCCCCTCCAGTCAACCCCCCAAAATCCGGGTCTATGATCCCGGGTGTGGCAATACCAATACCTTCCACAGGTATGGAGAGGCGTTTCGAATCCTGCATCAGGTCATCGGTAAAACCGATGAGGTTCTCCATTATGAGCGCTGGACCATCGGTTACTTCAGAAGGAACGCTCCGATAGCCCGTAATCTTTCCCTCCGCAGATACAATTCCGCCCTTGAGATTTGTTCCACCGAGATCAATGCTGATAGCAAAGCGCTCCATAGGGTTGCTCCAAAAATGGAAGGGTATTTCCCGGATATAAGTGTATCCTATGATGTGCACTGTATCAAATAAAAAGATCCCGAAGGCAGGGAGCAGACCATTTCTTTTCTGATTTGCCTTTTACAGGGATTGTAGTATAATGTGCTGCAGTTTCGGTTGGGAGGTTTAGAGAGAGTGCACCTATACGATGAGCTGCAATCCCTTAGCCAGGAGAAAGGACCCATAACCGTAGGGCTTGTTGGTGCAGGATTCATGGGCAGAGGAATTGCAGAGGTCATTAAAATCATACCTGGAATAGAGTTGGCTGCTGTATCGGATATTGATATCGAGAGAGCTGCGGCCTGTTTCAAGGGGCTTGGATACACAAAGATTCGGGAGATAAAAAAATCTGGGGATGTAGGACGTGCTGACCTGAGGGCAGAGCGCATCATTTGCGCTAACCATCGATTGTTGACAGGACTGGGCGGTATAGACTTTGTTATAGAGGCAACGGGGAAACCCACCGTCGGTGCAGAGGTCGCCTACTTCAGTATTGTGCAGGGTAAGCACGTGGGGATGCTGAATGTTGAGGCTGATGTGACTGTTGGGTCGTTTCTCAGCCGGCTTGCCCGGCGGATCGGCGTGATCTATACTGTTTGCGCGGGCGATGAACCTGCTGCCATAGGTGAGCTGTATGATTTTGCCAACACCTGTGGATTTAAGGTTATCGCTGCCGGGAAAGGGAAGAACAATCCCCTCGATTTACATGCAACACCGAGGAGCCTGACCCGTAAGGCAAAAGCTGCGGGGTTGAACCCGCGGATACTCACGGAGTTCGTCGATGGGACCAAAACCATGGTCGAGATGTCATGTGTCGCCAATGCCTTTGGGCTCCGGGTCGACAGGAGGAATATGCACGGTCCCCGGGTGACTTTAGATGAATTACCGGAAGTTTTTAGATTGAAAAAATATGGAGGTATTCTGAACCGCGAGGGAGTTGTCGACTATGCAGTAGGAGATATCGCTCCTGGGGTATTTGTGGTAGTGCGCCACAGTGGAAAAATTGCTAATGAAACACTCAGGTATCTCAAGATAGGTACAGGACCAAATTATCTTCTCTACCGACCCTATCATCTTACCAACCTAGAAGTTCCCAGAACCATCGCATGGGCCGTTCTCTTTGGAAAAGCCACCCTTCACACCAGCCAGGTACCAACAACAGAGGTTATTACGATTGCAAAACGTGATTTAAAGGCAGGCGATGTGATTGATGGTATTGGAGGCGATACGGTGTACGGCGGTATAGAGAATTACGAGAAGGCCGAAGAGGAACATTTTCTTCCTCTCGGCCTTGCGGCCGGTGCAGAGCTGTTGATTGATGTACATAAGGATAACCCGATAAAGACCGTTCAGGTAAAACCAGAGGATTCACTGATTCATCAATTCCGAAAGATACAGGATAGAATGCATGAATAGTGATCTGAAGGGTATTTTCTTTGATTATGGGGGTATTATTGAAGATATAACTACCGATGAAGCCCTGTTTCGGAAGGGCGTCACAATTATCGCTGGGCTTCTGGATGAGATAGGACTAGAGCTGAAAGCAGACGAGCTATATGGGGAGCTCATTCAGGGGCAAAAGCGGTACGAATCGTGGTATCGTGAAAATGACTACAGGGAATTACCTAATGCCAAAATATGGACCTCATTTTTCTTTAAAGAGTGGTGCCAAAACAAAGATGTATGTGAGTGGATTGAATTGCACAGCGAAGAATTGAGCAGCATCTATGAATTCTACCTGTTCAAGCGCAGACCGCCGCGTGATATGGTAGAGGTTTTAAGAAAGCTTTTTCAGAATCGCTACACACTCGCCATAATCAGTAACACGATGTCAATAACTCTCATTCCGGAGAGATTAAAAAAATTTGGTGTCGATAGATACTTCAGTGCGATTGTACTCTCCATAAATGTCGGAATAAGAAAACCCAGGAGCGATATTTTTTTTAAGGCCCTGGAACAGACAGGACTGACTGGGGAACGCTGTATGTTTGTGGGGGACACTTTGACTCGCGACATCGAGGGGAGCAAAAATGCGGGGTTTCACAAATCCGTGCTCATTCGCTCGGGAGTGACCGATGAGAAAGACTGCTACTACAAGGGTGGTGTAATGCCTGACCATACCCTTCGCACACTGAGCGAATTGATCGATCTTGTAAAGTGATAAAAGTACGGGATTATGCGACAAAATCAATTGCACCGATTCAACATTCAGTTTCGAAAGTACCTTCTGATCTGGGCTCTCCTGGCCATGGTCGTGGGTTACCTTGCCGGGAGGTTTAATCCTCAGAGGGTTGAATCACTCAGATTCCTCCTTACGCCATTGCTATTCGTGATGATCTTTATAATGGTGTTCCCAACGAGACTGTCCAGTATACTCAAGTTGAAGCTCTACACCTTTCCTATAGTTATGTCTTTCATTCTCACCGTTCTCTCTCCCATTTTTGGGATTCTCATATCGCGGATAATCCCGATACAATTTCTCTTTCTCAGGACAGGAATAGTAATTTCTTCAACAGTACCACCCGATGCGATGCTGTCCGCATGGACCTCATTTCTTGAGGGTGATATACTTTTGACGCTGATCATTCAGTCATTCACCTTTGTCCTCTACCTGTTCCTCATACCCTTTGGTCTAAAACTCCTCCTGGCAAACTCGTCGAACTTTTCAATGGGGATATTGATACAGAACCTGTTCTTCCTCATCCTTATTCCATTTGTAATTGCCGGTATTCTGAAGCTGGTCTTTAGAAGGTTTCTTACGCCAGAAAAAATAAAAGAGGTAAGACCGACCCTTTCGTCAATTTCTGGTATTATCGAGCTGTTGATAATTCTCATCTCAATTGCACTCAGGTCTGAGATTATTACCCAAAACCCGATGATTATATGGTGGGGTGTGCTCACTGCCGCGCTGTTCTATGCTGTTACTTTTATGGTA
>CAYFYU010000144.1:0-8612 GCA_964347455.1 uncultured Spirochaetota bacterium
AACGAGCTAAATCGAAATTGGCCAGAGGCGAAGAAGCTGAATATTGGAATCGGTATGAATACCGGTCTAATGACTGTTGGAAATATGGGATCCAAGAACCGTATGGATTACACTCTCATGGGAGACAGCGTTAATTTGGGAGCACGTCTGGAAGGCACCAACAAAATATACGGTACGAATATAATAATAAGTGAATTTACCCATGAAAAAATCAAGAACAATTTTATCTGTAGAGAGCTCGATAACATAAGGGTAAAAGGTAAATTGAAACCTGTAAAAATTTACGAAATCATGGATTACATCGGACAAACTGCACCGGTATCTTAGATTGACATTTGTACAAAATAATACTATTTTTATATATTATTTGTAATTATAAGCATAGTAATAAATCTTCATTCGTTGGCTCTCTAAAGGAGATACATTAATGCCGACATATGAGTACAAGTGCAGCAAGTGTGAAGAAATATTCGAGTTTTTTCAGAAAATGTCAGATGCACCGATTGAAAAATGCCCTGTATGTAATGGGAAACTTACAAGGCTCATTAGTGGTGGCGTCGGTGTTATTTTCAAAGGAAGTGGTTTTTATACTACTGATTACAAAAACGCATCTCAGAAAAGTCCCGTTCCTACAAAAAAGCAAGATGAAAAAAAGGATACCTCTGAAAAAAAACAAACTCCTTCAAAAAAGGAAACAGCCTCAAAGAACTGAACACATTTTAGTGTTACATTCTCTATACGATACAGCTATAAAAAAATCTATTTTTAACCTCCAAATTACTTCCTATAAGATATATTATGTCTACTTCTATTCATTAGAAACGTCCCTTCTCTAGTATTAATATTGCTACATTAACGTTCAATAAGTGCAAAGAGATGCAATTTAATAAAGTATTCTAAAATAAAACAACTAAAAAAAATCTAATTTATTATTTTGTATAACTATTTGAGAGAAAGTGATTGTTAAGCGAATCTAGGTATGATTGCAGTATGATCTGTGCAGCAACTGTATCAACCTTTTCCTTTTTTTTCAGATCCTTATTACTGTAATGAAGTAGCGATTTATTTGCGATTACAGAAGTATAGCGCTCGTCCCAAGTAATTACATCTTTACAGAAATAGACTTTAAGATGCTCTATGTATTCAAGAACAAGCTTCCCGCCCTCCCCCAGAGTTCCATCCTCTCGGTAGGGAATACCAACAACAAATGCCTCAATCTCATTATCTCCGATAATTTTTTTTAAACGCCTGAATCCAAAGCTTTTTTTTTCCCGATAAATTGTTTCAAGAGGAAAGGCAATTTTTTTCCTACTATCACTTATAGATAAGCCAATTTTCTTTAGGCCAAAATCAATCCCAATGAGGTATGACATGTTTCTTTTAAACCGGTTCAGATTTTGTATTATTCAACGATTTTAGTAAAATTCCCCTTTTCGAATTCTGAATAAAATCTACTAATGTCTGTAGATCCTTGGTTTGAAGTGGGTCTTCTGTGTCCTTGATGAGATTATCAAGCTCGGCGAGAGAGTTCTTGATGTTGGAGCCGCTTCTGTACAGCTGCTTATACGCCCTTTTTAGCATCTCCCGTCTATCGAGAGAAAATCCACCTCTTCTCAATCCCACAATATTTAATCCCCTTACTACCGGTGGATACCCAACAACCATCATGAATGGTGGTATATCCTGATTGATCCTCGCTATTGCCCCTATGACAACATAGCTTCCTATCCTTGTAAATTGATGTATACCTACACCAAAACTGATAAAAGCACAGTCATGTATCTCGCCGTATCCCGCAATGCTCGCAGTATTCACCATTACGATGTTGTCACCCAGCTTACAGTTGTGCGCAACATGTGTGGAGGCCATTAAAAAATTATTGTTTCCAATTATCGTTTTTGTACCTTCTTTTGTACCTCGATGAATAGTCGCAAATTCCCGAATAATATTGTTGTCACCGATAATCACCTGAGATTTAACATTTTTATATGAAACATCCTGCGGTTCGTTCCCTATATAGGCATATCCATGAATCTGATTGTTGTTGCCTATCTCTGTTGCTCCCATAATTATTGCCCCTGGACCAATTCTGTTGTTATCGCCAATTTTTACCGGGCCCTCTATCACGGCATATGGACCGATTTCGTTATTTTTTCCGATTTTCGCTTTTTTGTCGACAATTGCGGTCTGATGGATCGCCATAGGGTTACCTCTTTATCAAATAGTCCTGTAGGTGAAGTATCGTGCGTCTATGTATCGAGCATAGCCACCATTTCTGCTTCGATTACCAGTTTATCACCTACCAACCCTCTTCCCTTGCACCGTGCGATCTTACCGCCGAATCGAATCAATTCAGTTTTAAGGGTGAGCGTATCACCGGGAAAAACCTGACTTCTGAACTTCACCTTATCAATACTCATAAAATAGATGGGTTTGTTTTTTAGTTTGTGCTTGATAATAACATAGAGAGCAGCTGTCTGCGCAAGTGCTTCGATCTGCAACACTCCAGGCATGACCGGATAATTCGGGAAGTGCCCTTGAAAGAAATTTTCGTTGGCTGAAACATTTTTTATTGCGGTGAGTCCTTTATCGGTAATATCAATAACCTTATCGATAAAGAGAAAGGGATATCGATGTGGTAGAAGTTTTTTTATTTCCTCTAGATTCATCGTTTTACTCTTTTCTGACATTAACACTCCTCCGGGATTTGATCTGATGAAATATGTATACTTTTATTCAACAATGAGATGTTCTTCAAGTTCAAGAGCGAGAGGTGCAAGAGGTTCGCTTTCCTGCAGTTCGAGCAGTTTTTCATCGAGTCTGAATAAAACCTTGTCAGTGAGATTAACATCTTCGCTACCATAGATAAAATTTCCAGTATTATCAATAACGAGGCTGTATCCCTCAAGCTCACTTGTTTTTTTAATCGCCTCCATTATGTCTCTCTGAACGATCTGAAAAATAACATCATCATCAATTTCGCCATTTGAATCTAGGTAGTATTTGTTGTATTGCAACAGTTCAAGAGCTTCATCATGATCCATGATCTTTCTTTGAAGATCCATTCTCTCGATACTGCTCATTTCAAAGTACTCTTCTCTGTAAAGAGCCCTGATCTGTCTGAGATATTCCTGTCTCACAGAAATTTCTGCTTCAAGATAACGATTAGTGTACGTCTGAATAACAATATCAATATCGATGTAACCAACACGAACGAGAGTTATCGGCCAAGCTGCAGTAAGGGGCAATAGTCCAAAGATTATTACGGTATAAATTATTGCCCTTATCTTCATATACTCAACTCCTCTGTTCCCCTCTTGTTTATCTGATATTTTCTCAAAAGAAACCGGCAATTGCAAGTACAAAGTCCCAATTTCTGAAAAGTGACTGACTGTTTGCGAATTGTAATTTTTCTCTGGTCTTATCGTATTTAAATCTTCTGGTCAAATAGAGTCGTATCGGGAATCCAGGTATGGAGAGTGCGGCACCAAAACCGAAGCTGTAGTAGAGCTCTTTCGGATTGATGGTAAAATCCGAAGGTTCTTCGAAAAGTCCACTTGCATCAAAAAAGGTAAGTATCCATAACAATCTTTCGTCAATTGGATATCTGTATTCAAGGCTGAAATTTAACTCTGACCTTCCTCTGAGGGCGTATAGGCTGCCAAATTGGCTTGGATGTTGCCATCCCCTTCCCTCATTCCACGTATCAATCCGTAAAAGATCGCTGTCGTCAATCTTGAAATCTCCTATCCACGGAACAATAAACCCGAAATTAAGTCTGGATGAAAGTACAAATTTATTAAAAGTTCTGACATTCACATTCATATCGGTATTCAGACGGAGGAAATTACTGTAACCACCGAGGAATCCTCCGAAGAAATAAATATCTTGGGCGATTCGATGACCTTTGGTCGCAAATACGAAATTATCCCTTGTGTCTCTATAACCGGTTAAGCGTAGATAATTTTTCCAATAATAGGGGTAACCTTCCTCGAATTGTTCTCGCAAACCCTCATCGAAGGGTACGAGTTCCGAGTCAGAAAAGTTACGAAAAACTGAAAATGAAAGCTCCCCATTGACTCCATAGTAGTGGAGAAAGCGTCGCCCCAACCTCAAGGCCAATTTGTAAGTGGTATTAACATATTCCAGGGTTGGCGCATCTGAATAATCCAGCGTAAAGCTACCATCCGGGTTTTCAACCCAGGTAACACCATCGGGAATTTCCGTATCGTCCGGTAGAATATTTGGATTATTGGGATCAAATGTATACACAGCATCTCCACTTTGCGTTCCATACTCGGTTCTCGACCATGAAACTGTTATACCTGCTGAAGTCGGTGTATTGAAGAGCCAGGGTTCGTCGATCCCAACCTCAACAACTTGCTGCACGAATCCGATCTGAATTTTCTCATAAAGCCTTAACCCCCTACCGAGAAAGTTGTTTGCTGAGACTTCTTCGAAAAACGATATTCCGCTCCCTGCAGTTGAGTAAGTCAAACCAAAACTGAAGAGACCGGTTCTCTGCTCTTCCACGTCGAAGATGAGATCAACGAGACCAATCTCACTTCCAGGTTTTACATCGATGTTCACTGCAGCAAAATACTGGAGATTGAATAGTTTTTCTCTGGACCGTTGAATTTTTCGTGAATTGAAGATCTCCCCTTCCCTTATCTCTATCTCACGAGCAATAACAAAATCCTTTGTCTTTTGATTGCCGGTGATAAATATGTTCTCAACATGAGCCTTATTGTTCTCAGCAACGTAAATCCTAAAGGATACACGGTCATTTTCCTCATCCTTACTTTCATCAATATTCATGTCAAAATAGATATAACCGTTCTCAGCGAGCAGATTACGTATGTTTTGTACATCTGTGTCCCACTGTACCTTGTTGAAGACATCGTTGTTTTCAAGGGTTATCTGAGAGTAAAGCTCCTCATCAGTGAAGATTTTATTGCCGGAAATAACGGCGCCTCCGAATGTATACATATCCCCCTCATCAATGTAAAGGGTCAGATCCATCTCCTGGCGCCTTTTTTTTTCATCGAGTGTAATTTCCCTGTCAATCTTGATAATCCGTGCGTCTATATAACCCTTTTCATCATACAGTTCCTCAATACGTGCCTTATCTAGCTCGAACTCGCCCTCTCTGAAGAATCCAGAACTAAACAAGTATCCTCTTTCTTTAGTTTTCATGATTCTTCTCAATTTATCTTCTCTAATAACCGTAACACCGCTGAAGCTCAACGTTTTTATGATTAGCTTTCTTCTCTCCTCGACGTTAAAAGTAAGGTCAACCGAATTTTATATTTCGCCGGTTTTTTTGTCCTTTTTCGCAACCTCTTTTGTTTCATAGGTTACTTTTGTATCTGGAAACCCCTTGTCCTCATAGAGATCTATGATATTCTGTAGATCGCTCAAAGCTTGGGCTTCTCTATATACGGAATCCACCTTCAGAACAATGGCGTCCTTAATGACTCTATCCTTTACCTTCTTGTTGCCCCTAATGTTAATCTCCCGTATGGTAGGAAACTCAACAAATATGAAGGTTAAAATAACTCCCTCTTCAGATTCAGTTGCTATAACGCTGATATTTTTAAAAAGCTCCAGATTGTAAAGGGCTTTTATATCTTCATCGAGTTTTTTCATGGAGAGTGTCGATCTCTTCTTCGTGCTTACAACGCTTTTTACTGATAGCTCATCACTCTGCAATAAACCCTCATATTGGATATCAGCTATCATTTTTCCTTCGTAACTATTCTGTGCTATGCTCAGCTTTGCCGTAATAATGGTTGAAATTAAAAATAGAAGTACAACAAAGAATTTAGGTCTCATACAAATGAACCTCTTGACAACTGGTGTTGTTAAAATCGATAAATCGAAGCACGTCCTAATATAATAATAAGGCACCGGTCATGCATATTCATTTTGATTATATTTTAAAAAGGAAGTTTTCCTCTATGGAAGGTCTCGGTATTATTTCGTTTGTCTTTCTATCCTTATGATATCGGCTCTCTTTCGGCTTCCCTTTTCAACGGTGAATCTATATCCCTTTATAATTATGGTATCACCCTTTACCGGTATTTTTCCGAGTTCTTTTAGAAAAAAACCATTCAATGTTGTAAAATCCTCGTGTTCTATCGTGATTGCTAGCAATTTATTGATTTCGTCTATCTCTGCGTCTCCATCGCAGAGATACCTATTTTCATTGACCTTCACGATGTGACTTTTTTCCTCAACGGTACTGAGTCTGCCGACTATCTCTTCACCAATGTCATACATAGTGGCAAGTCCCGTAATACCACCATATTCGTCGACCGCAAAAACTGTGGTCAATCCTTTCTCATAGGAATCTCTATACAGCTGACTTATGCTGTTATACTCCGGAACAAACACTGGTTCCCTCATTAGGTGGGTTACCGCAAGGTTCTTATCCTTGCCGAAGAGATCATGTGCAAATATGATTCCAACAATATTATCGATACGCTCTCTATAAATTGGGATCGAGTAATTTCGGTATTTTTCTATAAATCGGTGACATTCACGGACTTTTGCTGTATTAGGAATTGCATTGATATCGATGAGGGGCACCATGACGTCCGATACAGTTTTTTCACCAAAATCCAACGTATCCTGGAAATACCTACTCTCATCTTTGGTGTATTGAGATTCCAATTGTGCAGACAAAAAAAAGCGTACGTCCTCCTTTCTTCGAAAGAGACTAGGAATGAGTCCAGTATGAGGAATACCCATGATTCTTATGACTATTTTGGTTAAGAAGGAAAATATCTTGCCTACCGGGTAAAAGACTATATAGAAGACGGTAAGTGGGACCGAACTTATCAATGTCCACTTGAAGCTCCTTACCATAGCAAGATTTTTTGGGAAAACCTCACACAGCAGGAGTGAAAGAATGGTTATCGTCAATACGGAGAGAAGAGGTTTCGGCTGTCCAAAAAGTTCAATATAAATTCGTGCAGTAAGATTTGCAGATAAAACCAATGAAAGATTAGTTCCAATAAGAGTAGTTGCCAGAAGTCTCTCAGGTTTTTCCAGTAAAAAACAAGCGAGCTGTGCTGTTCTTCGCCCTCTTCTTCTCAAGTTGTACAACTTGAACCTGTTCGAGGATACAAAGGCGGTTTCTGAGCCAGCGAAGAATGCCCAGAATACAAAGAGCATGAAAACGATGGCCATGTTAGTGAACATGTTTTACAAACTCCACGAGTTCGACCTGTTTTTTATCACTGCGCAGGACATTTACTTTGAAATCGCGGGTAATGTCGATCACCATACCGACATCGGGTATTGACCCTATAAGATTGACTATATACCCGCCGATTGTGTTTGACTCTTGAGAGAGGTTCATGTCGAGGGCACTATTTATATCGGAAATCTTTGTATTACCATGTACCAACCAGTGATTTGTATCTTTTTTTTGAATAAATTTTTCTAAGATCTTATCCCGTATAAAAATTGCATCCAGAATGTCCTTGAGGGTGACTATACCTGATGTACCACCATATTCATCAAGCACAACAGCCATATAGTTTCCACTCTCCTTGAATTCGCTCAAAAGAGGAAGGATGTGCTTTGTTTCAGGGAAATAGAGGGGATTCCGCAGTTTTACACGTATATCTTTTTTCCGCATATCAATGAGGTCGGTGATCTTCAAATATCCCAGTATATGATCAATATCAGCCTCATAGAACAACACCGTAGAGAATGGCGTACCTTTAATAAACATTTCCATCTTGGCCCAATACTCATCGATGTCAACAGCACGGATTTCTGAACGCGGGACCATAATATCTGTTATAGGTTTATCGATAAGGTGTACCATATTTTTCAGTATATTGATCGATGTATCATGGATGCCAGCCTTGGAGCCCGATTCGATAGCTGTTAAAAGCTCATCCTTGGATAGGGATAGTTTATTTCTAAAGCCGCTGCTCCTTTTAATCAGACCTTGAATAAGAAAGATGAATGGGTAAAACAATTTATTCGTCGTATTGATGATGCGAATAAATCGTGTGGAGAAAGGTATAGGTATCGTTGCTGCAAAATTTTTTGGAACGATCTCACCAAAAAGCAATACAAGGGAGGTCATGATGAACACTGAATAGAATAAGGAATTACTCGGAAAAAAGCTGCGTGAGAGCTCCTCTCCGATAATTGAAGCGCCCAAATTTACAACCATGTTTCCGATAAGAATTGTTACGAGCGCTTTTTGGGGAAAACTAAGATAATGAAGGAGAAGAGTATTTTTCCTGAGCTTTTGCTTGGAGATTTTTAAACGATCCAATGCAGAAATGGACAAAATCGAAACTTCGGAGCCTGAAAAAATAAAAGAGAGTACCAAAAGAGTTACTATCGCTGCGAGTTGTATTATATCTTGCATTCTTTAGATCTGATGAAACGGGAGGTTTCATCAGCAAAGCATCAGGTAGTCTCAACCGTCTCAAGCTCTTTTTTCTTCTTTTTCTTATGCCCTTCTCTGAAGACGATCTTATCCTCCTTGCAATCAGCTATAACCCTACTTCCATTTTTGAAGATACCTTTCAATATATCATTCGCAAGAGGATCCTCAATCTCTCTTTGAATGGTCCTTCTCA
>CAYFYU010000145.1:0-724 GCA_964347455.1 uncultured Spirochaetota bacterium
TTCAATATATCATTCGCAAGAGGATCCTCAATCTCTCTTTGAATGGTCCTTCTCAAGGGTCTTGCACCATATTTTTCATCAAATCCCTTGTCGATAAGATAGCTCTTTGCAATAGGTGTTATTTCAAAGGTCATACCCTTCTCTTCAAGTTGCTTTTTACTCTCCTCAAGCATGAGATCAATGATCTCACCGATATGCTCTTTTTTCAGGGGGTGGAAAACGACAACTTCATCTACCCTGTTGAGGAATTCGGGATTAAACACCCTTTTAAGTGCAGAAATTGCCTTATCCTTCATACCAAGATATTTATTTTGTTCCTCTCCAATTGCAAAACCGAGGTTGCTCCCTTTGTGTATCTCTTTACTCCCGACGTTTGACGTCATGATGATTACAGTGTTCCTGAAATCAACCGTGTGACCAAGATGGTCTGAGAGCTGCCCTTCTTCAAGTACCTGAAGAAGCATATTGAAGACATCAGGATGAGCCTTTTCGATTTCATCGAGAAGTATAACGCTATAGGGCTTTCTCCGGATTTTTTCTGTTAATTCGCCACCCTCCTGATAGCCAACATATCCCGGTGGAGCTCCAACGAGCCTCGATACATTGTGCTTTTCCATAAACTCACTCATGTCAACATCTTCTGAAAGACCAAACAATTTTCTCACATGTTCTGGATTTCTCAAATCAAATCTCCTTTACCATCCGCATTCACAAAATGTGCACT
>CAYFYU010000145.1:734-8531 GCA_964347455.1 uncultured Spirochaetota bacterium
AAACTCACTCATATCGATTCGTATGAGTGTATCTTCACTTCCAAAGAGAAACTGTGCGAGACACTTGGCAAGATACGTTTTACCAACTCCCGTCGGACCGAGGAATATAAATGATCCGGAAGGTCTTTTCGGTGATTTCAATCCAGTTCTCGACCTTCTTACAGCTCTACTTACAGCCTCAATTGCCTCATCCTGTCCAACAACCTTTTCATGAAGCTCATCCTCCATGCGGAGAAGCTTCTGAGATTCGCTCTCAACTATCCGTACAAGCGGTATACCGGTCAATTCACTCGTTATTTGGTAGATTTCATCCTCATCTACAGTGGGTTTCTCGTTATTGAGCTCCTTTTTCCACTCATCCTTCATCAATTCGAGCTTTTCCCTCAAAATATTCATTCGGTCTCTGACTTTTGCAGCTTTTTCGTAATCCTGTATCTCCACCAGGTGGGTTTTTTCAGCTCTCAGCTTTTCGATATCCTCATCCAGCTTTTTGAAATCCTTCGGAATCGTCGTATTTTCCAGTCTTACCTTGGAACCAGCCTCGTCGATAAGATCGATAGCTTTGTCGGGAAGATACCGGTCTGTAATATAACGGTAAGAGAGATTAGCAGCTGCATTGAGTGCATTATCAGTGTAGAAAATCTTATGATGCTCCTCATATTTTTCTTTGATACCCTTTAATATCTCTATTGTTTCATCAATGGTCGATTCATCAACAATTATCGGTTGGAATCTTCTCTCAAGAGCAGCATCCCTTTCAACGTATTTTTTATATTCACCAAGTGTGGTGGCTCCGATACACTGCAGCTCCCCTCTAGAGAGCGCCGGTTTCAACATATTAGCAGCATCAATTGCACCTTCGGCACCACCAGCGCCGATTATGGTGTGAAGTTCATCGATAAAGAGGACAATATTTCCAGCTCTTCGAATTTCGAACATTACTTTTTTCAAACGTTCTTCAAACTCTCCCCTGTACTTTGTCCCCGCAACAAGAGACGCAAGATCGAGGGTTAAGACACGTTTATTTGCCAGAGTTTCAGGAACGTTTCCAGATACGATGTTTTGAGCAAGTCCTTCTACGATGGCAGTCTTTCCTACTCCAGGTTCTCCGATAAGAACGGGATTATTCTTCGTTCTTCTGCAGAGAATTTGAATAACTCGCCTGATTTCCTTCTCCCGTCCTATTACGGGATCCAGCTTTTTCTCCTTCGCCAGGCTAGTTAAATCTCTCCCGAATTCATCAAGTGTAGGTGTTCTTCTGTCAACCTTTTTCTTGACATCGGTCTTACTTGTCCCAAGTAAACGGTTGATCTCCTCGCGTACATTCGATATTTTAATTCCCTGTTTATCGAAAGCACTCATTATACCGCTGTCGCCCTCCCTCAGGAGACCGAGAAGCAAATGCTCAGTACCAATATAGTTATGACCCATGCTTCGAGCCTCATCTGCGCTCAGTTCAAGAACTCTCTGTGCTCTCGTTGAGGGTGGTACATCACCCAGGAGCAGGATTCCTCCCGTTCTCTTTGTATTAGCAATTATATCTTCACGAAGCATGTTGAGATCGACCCCAAGATTTATCAAAGCCTTTATCGCGACTCCTTCACCTTCTCTTATTAAACCGAGTAAGATATGTTCCGGGAGTAATTTATCATGGTTTAATTTCTTTGATTCTTCCTGAGCCAGAATGTTTATCACCCGTTGGGCCCGTTCTGTTAATCCTTTAAACATTTAAATTACCTCTTTTTCTCAGATGAATAGTACTCTTACCCAATGTGCTTATATATAGTATAACGCTTTCTCAGATTATTATCCTGAAATGGTCACCCGTGCTGTATTTAAATTATCGTCTCATCCTCTATTTTTTTCAAAATTGTCTTCATAACCTTTATACTCGATTGCTTGGTTACCTTGCTCTCTAGTAAATATATACTAATCACTTTTCCCAAGCAAGCGATTTAGGGAACCGAGCTTCAGTTCATAGGTAACATCCGAATTTTCAACGACTGATGGATTGTGGCTTACTATTAAGAGCGTATGTCCATATTTTCTCACGATCTGAAAGAGAAATTCATTGATCTTTTCAGCTGTATGTAGATCAAGGTTACCTGTTGGTTCATCTGCAAGAACAATCTCTGGATTGTTGATTAAAGCCCGAGCTATCGCTACTCTCTGGCTTTCACCTCCCGATAATTTGTTCGGTTTTGAACTCTTTTTATCTTCAATTTCGAAAAACCTGAGAAGCTCGATCCCTTTTTTATAAGCCCGAGCTCTCTGAAACTGACCTATAAGATGTGGCATCATAACATTTTCTATAACCGTAAACTCCGAAAGGAGGTTGTGAAATTGGAAGATAAAGCCAATATATTTATTCCTGAATTTCGATAATTCCTCCTCTGTCGCATTTTCAATATGTTGGTTTCGAACTTTTATTATACCTTCCGTCGGTGAATCGATCCCACCGATAAGGTGTAGAAGCGTGCTCTTACCAGAGCCACTACGACCAATTACGGCTGCAATGCTCCCTCTTTTAATCTTGAGATTCAATTTATCAAGCACGGTCAGGTACGTGTCCCCTGTGGGATAGACTTTTTTAAGGTTCTGAACCTCTACCGCAAAACCTTGATTTTGGTCTACAGAAACGTCACTCATAGCGTATATTTTCAACAGGTTTTAGTAATGAAGCCTTTCTTGCCGGATAGTAGGCAGCAAGTACACTGAGAAGCAGTGAGAGAACTGAAATAATAATTACGTCTTTATAATGAATTTCAACGGGTACCCCTTCGAGGTAATAGATCGAATCCGATAGAATTTCAAATACCGGCATCGGCGGTTTCTGTAGGGGTATGAGATAGAGTATATAAATGATTTCCCGGAGTCCGTTGACGATCAATTCAAAAAAGTTGAATATCTTTTCTATGTTTAGTGTAAGGAGGAATCCGGTGAATACACCGATCAGTGTTCCAATAAAACCGATATAAATTCCATCGATAATGAAAACCCGAGTAATGAGCGTTGGCTCGGCACCCAAAGCACGAAGAATACCGATCTCTCTCCGCTTATCCATAACCGTCATGACCAATGAACCGATGATGTTGAACGCTCCGCTTACAATAATGAGCATGACCACGAATCCGATACCCACCTTTTCATTTTTAAGTGCCTCGAATAGTGGCCGGTTGATATCCATCCAGGTGAAGATAAAATGGCCCACCTCCAGATTAGTGTGCAGCCAATCTGCGATCCTGTCTGCTTTAAATATGTTACTTATTTTTAGTCCTAGGTTTAGATCTTCCCTTCCAATGTCAAACAACTTATAGGCGGCATCGAGGGAAACGTACGCCATATTTTTATCGTACTCCCAGTATCCTGTTTTAAACAAACCCGATACCTGGAAGAGATTAAAAAGAGGTTTTACTGAGGAGAGATCATCACCATGAATTGTAACGACCGAAATATAATCCCCAGGTATAACTCCGGCTTCTCGGGCGAGTTCTTCTCCCAGAATTATGTTGTTGTTAACACTCAAGTCAAAAACGCCATTGGGTATATGTATCTCTCTACTAAATCCCGGATCCATTTCCATGATGTCTTGAGGCAGTGCCTTAATTATGAATCCCCTGGTTATAAAATTAGTTCTAAGTATTCCTTCCCCATCGTAGTAAGGTACGACAGAAATAATATCTTTATTATTTGATAAAATAGATATACTATTATCAATGGTATAATCGTGACTGTAGTTCGGCTGGATGATAAGATGATAACTGTTCGTTTCAAGTATTTTTCTTCTAAATGTATTGTGGAACCCGTTCATGATCGAAAGTACTGTAATAAGAGTAATTACTCCAAAGGCGATCATCAGGATTGAAAGAGAGGACATCAGTGACCATTTAGCTATCAAATATCTCTTTGCAAGGTAAAGTGCAAGCTTCAATTTCATCATATGGTTCCTGATTACATCAAGATAGTCTCTAATGTTCAATATATAAAGAGTTTTTCTTTGTAGAGGAGCTTTGAGAGTGGATACATATGGTCTATACAACGATTTGGAATCAGAAGGCCAAAACACCATAATTTTAAAGTCCAAGTTCAAGGCAATAGATACCAATACCTACGGACTTTTCATGATTTTTTTAAATGAAGATATGAGAATGGTCGAAAACCTTATAGCTGTTGCTTCTCATTACAGTTCCATTTATGATATGGACCCTTCGCTACCCTGGTTTACGCTGGAAGAAAGCCTAATAAACCTGAAATGGAAGGGGGATATTGCAGTCAATATAACCGTTGATCTTCAAAACTATCTCGAAAGCTCATTGGACAGAGATAGAGGCAATGAGCTTTACTCACTGATTAAAAACAACGACTATATGAAAATAGAATCACTCTTGATCGCCATTCTCATGAAACCATTGACAGACAGAAATATAGAACTCGAAATAGTCAGCGAGACCATTTCGAGAGAAGAAATGAGATTAAAGCGGGCTGAAAGAAACAAGCCAAAGACAACAAAGAAAGCTGAACCACAAAAGGAGCTCAGTAAGAATGCCGAGAAAGCAATCGATGTTGAGCTTATTCTGGCACCGGTAAGCGGTATCCCTGTATACGAATTAATCCTGGGTGATAAGATCATGGTTAAGATCAGTGACAAATCGGTTAAGGGAAGATACTATATCGACCTATTAGGTACGAAGGTTGATGGAAATATTATTCCTGTTCCAGCTGAAGTGACGGAGATCAAAAGAAATGAAAAAAACGAATATTTCATACTCTGTATGATCGATAAGGATATATACGGAAAAGCAATTGAGACAGAGCAGGTTAAATTAAAAAAATACGATGAACTATTGGCACAGGAACAATCGCTCAGGGAATTTTCACTCGATGAAAACCCGGAGGAGAAAAGACGCAGATTTCCCCTCTTCGCGGTTATTACAGGATCCTTGATGTTTGTGGTACTCCTCGTTTTCATAATTATGTGGTTTTACAATATGATATAATTTAATTTTACCACAATTCCAAAAACAGGACATTTCATATTGTCTCTTTTGTACTTCATCGCCTCGTACTTATTTCTTTGAGTACTTGATCAAAGTAGAGCTCCCATTTGAGACAACTCTCATTCCGCATCACGAACCTCCCTAAATCTTTTTTAGCTGGGCAGTTCACACTATGAATAAGTGTGTCGTTTTCCGACAAAATTCGGTATACGATCTGAAAGATGAAGTTCTTCTCTGTGGATCTTCCCCGAATAATCTCAAAAGGGTATTTAATACACTCAGCGTCGCGCTTCTTAATGAAAACGAGCCCTTTGTTTGTAAGTAGAAGCTTTCCGTTATCGATTTTTTTAAGCTTGAGTTTTGGATAATTCGGCTCATGATAGTGGGTGATCTCTCCTGATATCAGGAAGACATGTTCCCCTTTATCTAGAATGTCTCTAAAATTATGTTGGAGAGGAACAATCTCCTCTTTCCTGAACATAAGGTCAGAATATACTTTAATCGGCACCCATTCTTCACACCCTATCTCCCTCATGTGACAGTAAAGATTTACTTCCCATTCCTTTCCACAATGTATGCAGACAAGGGTATCTCCCCTTTTCTCAAACAATCCCTCTAAAGACCTGCAATTGGGACAACGCCACAATAAACGCGTCAGCCCTTCTGCAGGCCGTCTACCCCTGATCCATTCGATCTTCGTGTAATTATCGTTGTGATCGATGGACTTCTGCATCCATTCGAAGATTTTTTTATTAGGGGTTTTCTTGTCGAAAGTAACTGGCTTCCCGAAGTGTACAGTGATCGGTGATTTGCGGGGCTTGTTCGCCCATCGAGGCCACGCGAGATAATTCCCTTTAGAAACTGCAGCAATGACAGGAACAGACTGAGCCCTATTCAATAACTTAACCATCCTAGCAGTGGGTTCGATAACGGGAAGTGTCTCGCCGTCCCAGTTCCTCCCTCCTTCAGGGTAAATGGCGAGAGGATATCCCATTCTAACAATATAAATCGCATGTATAATTTCTCGGGGACGAACATTATTCTTATGTATGGGAAAGGCACCCATTGCCCACATGAATCGGCGCATGAAGGGTATACGAAAGTACTCATTTGATGCCATCTGAAAGATGGGTCGCCTTAGAAGCGCACCGATGCTCCTGCGAAACTATATTGAATTAAAATGAATCATTTGGCTTACACATACTTACCATTAGACGAATTTATTTATTAAATAACTGGAACTCCTGGCGGCACTACCCCTCTTTTTTTCAAGATTCTTACCCTGACAGCGTAGTACATTACCGAAATAAATATGAAGGCGAAAAAGACAAATGCAGGCTTCTTTGCCAGCAAGAATAAAAGAATGAAAATAAAGGAGTTTAAGCCAACAACAATCCAGCTAACCAGTGCAACAGTTTGTTTGGAGATTTTATACTGAGATTTTTGATATATACGATCATTTTTAAAGGGTACTCTTGCTCCGGCTAAACAGACTATCGTGATGGATAATATCAATCCGAAATTGGTCATAGCGCCAAATAGCATTATAGGGTCTTCGACAAGTCTTGATGTCAGCGGAGATGTTAATATTAATAGTGCCGCAGAACATACTACATAGTTAATTGTGAGGCCCCAATGAGGGGTTCCAAATCTACTGTTAATTTTACCAAAGAGCGCAGGTAAAAGGCCTTCTTCAGATACTACCAGAAGCCCGCGTGAAATTATAATGAATATTGCGTTTATTGTTGTAGCACAGGCGATGAGCGCCCCTCCAATGATAAAGAATTTTATCAATCCCGGACTCATGAAATTTTGGGCGACCACGATAAGTGTGCCCTGTGTTTTGAGAGTATTCCAGGAAACAGAACCTACAGTGACCAGATGTATCAATACATAAATAGCTACGACAATTAGCGTACTAATAAGGAGCGCCTTTTTATATCTCTTTGAGCCTTCTATAACCTCCCCCCCTACATCTATTACAAAAAGGCCTCCAGCACAAAAGGTAAACAGTATTCCTGTTGCGGCTATAAATCTTCCAAACCCATGAGGAAAGATTGGAGAAAAATTAACCATCTTAATATGTGGAATACCGGTTCCAGTGTATGCAATAAGAGCGCTCATCAAAACAATAAATAAAAACACCTGTAGTTCTATGGTAAACTTTATGCCCAGCAGGTTTACAATATAAAATACGGTTAAAACGATAACACCCATCCACACCGGAGAAAAAGAAACGAGTTCATTGAAGTATTTTCCAAAAGTATATGCAAATAGAGGTTGTGCACCGACGGTTATACAGAGTAGAAGTGTAAACATATGAATAAAGGCTATGCTTGGATTCAAGAGCTGCGAGTACCGATAGGTAGCGCTGGTTGTAGGCCAGGCGGTGGTAAACATTGAATATGGCACGAGTGCTAGAACTACAGGAAGCGACGCTATCAGCATAGCAATCGGAAGCGAAGGTCCTGTGATGTCTGCAGCGATAGTCGTCAGTGAAAACAGTGCTCCCCCAATATTGATACCGACGAATATAGCTACAAGACCAAAAAAATTGATCCGCTTCTTAAGAATCTGTTCTGAACCTGTTTTGTACATATGGTATTATCCCTTAGTTAGAATACTGTTATTTGTATTTATTTCATTTATGATTTCTGATGTTTTCAATATTCTCGATTTTAAAATACAGTTTTACCTCATTGTTGAATTTCCATAACCTTATTTTGAGTTTGACCTTTTCGTTTTCGACGAAGCCTTTGGTTTAAGGCCTGGTGAGAGATGCCTAAAAGCCCTGCTGCTA
>CAYFYU010000146.1:0-5991 GCA_964347455.1 uncultured Spirochaetota bacterium
AAGAGTAGATAGAAAGGAATAAGAAGGGCCACAGGTGGGAGCATCTCTGCGAAAATAAGTGCAAAAAACAATGTATTAGAACCCTTGAATCTTAATCGTGCAAAAGCATAGGCAGAAAAGATCCCAAACACGATGCACACAACGGTCACAGATACCGCTACTATCAAGCTGTTTTTAAGTGCTATGGCAATATTGACTTTTCCGGCACCGAGGATGTTTTTATAATTATCTAAATTTACATTCTTAGGGATGAAATTTGGTGTCGGTGCGTATAACTGGTCCTTAGGCTGTATGCTCGTCATTACGATCCAGTAAAAGGGGAACAGAAAGAATGCCATAGTTATAATCAGAAAAAAGTACAGTATTATTTTTTTTCTTTTTTTTGCAGTAAAAAACTTCGTTTTCATAGTACTCTACTCGTTACTCTTCTTGAATTTTCCTCATAATAGTGACATATCCTACTGTTAGGAGCATTGAAAACATAAGTATCACATAGGATATGGCTGATGCGTATGACAGGTGATAGAATTTGAAGGCATTGTTCCAGTCAAATAAAGTCGCATTTGTTGTAATTTTTCCTGGACCACCTTTGGTAAGCACAAAGAACAGATCAAATGAGTTTATGGCAAATATGGTCCCGAGGATCGTAGAGATGAACAAGGGAAACTTTATCAGGGGAAGTGTTATGGTAAAGAAAGCCCTTATTCCGCTTGCACCATCCATCCATGCAGCTTCATAGAGATCGTCCGGTATTGTCTGCAATCCGGCAAGTATGATTATTACGAAAAATGGGGTTCCCTGCCAGACATCTGATAATACGACAGATGGCATTGCAAACGTCTTGGAAGATAGAAATGGAATATATTCCTGTATGATTCCAAGTCTTTGTAAAAAAAAGTTAATGACACCTACTTTGGAGTGAAGCATCCATTTCCACATGAGGCCCACGACCACAAATGGTGTAGCCCATGGAATTATTATCAATGCCCTAGCTAGGCTTCTCCCCACAAATTTTTCCTTTAACATAACTGCTATAAGAGTGCCCAGCACTAGTTTGATTAAAACGGTAGCAAAAACAAACTTGGCAGAAACCTGGATCGCTTGAATAAATTCCGGATCTGTAAATGTCCTTACATATTGAAATATTCCAACAAAATCATAATCCTTGATGTTCGCAAATTCGACATCCCCAAAACTCATGACGAAAGAATAAATGAGAGGGAATGCGACAACACCCATAACAAGTAACAATGTAGGAGCTATGAGAACGGCAGCAAGTTTGGCATCGCTACGTTCAAAATTAAAAAATCTTCGAATGTCTGTTTTCACTTCAATAAGACTCCAAAATAAAAGTTTGTATCTATAGATTCATCTGGCTCGATACTCTTTGCTATATGTTTATATCTATTTTATACCTTATTACTTTTGCTGGTATCTCCTTATACAAAGAAGAATGGGGGGTATTCCCTTTTGTAAGGTTAACACAACCTAATGTGTTTACCCCCTTAAAGAGAATACCCCCACAATAATACCACAATTGTTTTTACGTATATTCCTTTACCAGGAATCCTATTGCGGTACAGCTTCTTGATCATCAGCAAATTCCTGTAATCCTTTCACAGCTTCTTCAATAGATATTTCACCCAGCATAGCGGGGTGTATCTGTTTTGCAGTTTCAAGCCTCAATTCATATGTCGTTGTTATGGGCGGGAACTGATCCGCCAGGTTTTTCTTGACCAGATCTATAACCGGTAGATAAGGAAGAGCATCGATTATTTCCTGGTCTTCAAACTGAGCAGAGTATACAGGAATACACTTATCAACTATTGATCTTGTTTTGGTGTTCTCATAGGATGCAACGTAACTGATGTATTCTGCTGCCAGTTCCGGATTTTCAGCCGACTTGGGTATCATTAAATATTCATGTCCGTCGAGTGTACCTGTCATACCTTTTTCTCTACCCGGGAACGCAAAATAACCGGTATTTTCAAACTGCTCATCGGTCAGGAAACCTGCATACATCTCCCACATAGCCATCATCGCAATGTCACCCTGATCAAATAGTGATGAGACTTCCTGCTGCAGTTGAACCAGTATGCCAGGATCAACAAGGTCCTCATCAAGTAATCTCTTATGGAATTTAACTGTCTCAACTGTTAACGGATGATCAAAGTTGAATTTCAGCTTGTCGCCTATCCAGTCATATTCCTTTACACCTGATGACTGCATAGTCAGGATGAAGTTCAGAAAGTAGTTCTCAGTGGTCCAGTCAGCAACATAATTATAGTTGCCGTTGTAATCATTCAATTTCTTGAGCGTTATAAAGAATTCATCCCATGTCTCTGGAATCTCAGCACCTGCTTCCTCGAATAAGGTTTTGTTATAGAACATGATCTGGTAACTTGGTAGGAATGGAACTGCCATAACCTCTCCCCTGAGCGTAGAGTACGCTATCAGTTCAGGAACCATTTCAGCAAACATATCCGGGAAAACATCGGTGAGCGGCGTGAGCTTGTTCGGGAATTCTATCCATGCATTTTTTCCATTACCCATTACATCAAGCGGTTCATCAGTTGCAAGGATCTGTGCCTGCTGTGGGAACCATACATCCCATCCGATCTCATTATAATCAACGGTTACGCCATACTCCTTTTCGAACTCTTCGGTTTTCCCTTTCAGTCCTGACATGGCAATATCTGGTGATAGTTTTACAACTAAAGTCTGCCCTTTAAACTTGCTTGTGCCTTCGGGCGGTTCCTTCTCCCCTTTTCCACTAGCAACCAAAAGAGCGGCTACTACTAACACCACACCGATTACAATCCATTTCTTCATTTTCTTTTCTCCTTCTTATTTTGGTTTTTATTAAGTGAGTCTTTTAATATATAACTTCGTGATCACCCCCTTCCACATATCGCTCATTATCTACATTTTCCAAATGCCGTTGCAAGGAATTCCATCTTGAATAATAAAAACTCCTGACAACCTGGCAAATACTCAAGTGGTACCTAATATTTACTTTGATGAAGCATATACTACATACTAGTAATTGTCAATACACAAAGATAGGAACCCAAATATGGGAATGGTTATAATGCCTGGTTCAAAAATCAGTGGGAAATCCCGTAAGAATAGTGAGTGTATGCAACAATCCCCTCTTTCTCTCATGCATTTCCCCCAAATCTATCTTTTATAGTATCAGATTATGCCGTTATGACAAGCACCACCTGTGTAATAGGAGAAATAAGCGCATATCATGCGGTACATAACTGCCATCACTCCTACCACAGGCACCTTTGGCATCTCATGACCGCATTTTGGGCAGGTCAGGGGATCGACCTGGTAATCCCTTTGTATAAGCCAGGCCCAGTTCCGTCGTAATGCCTTTGAGGATACATTATCCATAGGCGAGTGCCCGCACTCGCCAGGATCGGATAAGACGTTACAGAAATTTGATGCAGGACTCCACCTCAAAACCGTAGGTACAACCTGGCTGGAAGAGTTCATCTGTCTGACTATGGCAGGTGGTGATAGTCTAAAAATCACCTAAAAGATCTATGAAGATGCAATGAGAAAATATGATGAACTCTGTCCCCTATTATAACCGGAGTTTGCGTCAGCTATTGCATATAAAATCTTAATTGCAATAGTGCTACAGCGATGTTTTTTTAGCAGCTATACACAGAAGGAAAGCCGGACAATGAGCATGGCAAAGGTGAAAATATTTGAAGCGATACAAGAATTCTTCTTATTTGACAGGAGGGGCAAATAGGATATCATGTAAAGCGAAGCATACTATAACGACAACCAGGCAACATTCTACACATCATGCTGCGGATCAAGGGGAGGTATCAAAATGAAGGAGAAATTGGCTATCAAGGGTGGAAAACCATCTGTGCCGGATGAATTGAAGAAACCGTGGCCGATCATTACCGATCGGGATATCAATGAAATAGTCAAGGTCTTGAAGAGCGGTGTCCTTGGGGGCATCGCAGCACCGCACGCCCAGGCCCTGGAGAAAGAATACGCTGAGTATTCAGGGGCAAAGTATGCGGTGGCCGTAAACAGCGGCACGGCGGCCCTTCACTGTGCCGTTGCCGCCGTCGGCGTGGGCCCAGGTGATGAGGTTATAACCTCCGCTTACACCTTTCTGGCATCAGCAAGTGCCGTGCTCCACCACAACGGGATCCCGGTGTTTGTAGATATTGAACCGGATACATTCACCATTGATCCGTCGAAGATCGAGGAGAAAATTACCGAGAAGACAAAAGCCATTATGCCTGTGCACATTCATGGGTTACCGGCTGATATGGATCCCATTTTGAGAATCGCTCGACGACACAACCTGAAAGTCATTGAAGACGCTGCTCAAGCCCATGGTGCAACCTACAAAGGAAACATGGCAGGCACACTCGGTGATATAGCCGGGTTCAGTTTACAGACGACAAAGAATTTGTGTGCCGGTGAAGGAGGGCTGGTTACAACCAATGATGTTGAGCTCAGGGACCGAGCATCGCTGGTACGTATGTTTGGAGAGTTGGTTCAAAAGGACAGCGAAAGATCTTACAACGCCTATGTAATGGGCTGGAACTACCGTATCCCGGAGATGTCCGCTTCCCTGGCCCGGACCCAGCTCGCAAATCTGGAGGAATACAACAGGGTAATACGAGAGAACGCAGAGTACCTCTCCTCACAGCTGCGACATATCGAAGGTTTGATTCCTCCGTACGTTCCCGCGGACCGCACCAGCACATACTACCTCTACAGGGTGAAAGTGGATCCGGAACCGTTGAGACTGGATATTGAACCGGGTCGGTTTAGAATGGCAGTGCAGGATGCTCTTAAGGCCGAAGGAGTGGAAGTTATGGGCTGGCAAAATGTTCCGGTTGCCGGCCAGGCTATTTTCCAATTCAAAACCGGATACGGACAGGGTTGTCCGTGGAGTTGTCCACATGCCCGCAGGGGCATAGAATACAAAATTACCGACTATCCCAGGACCCTGGATGTTTTGGATACATCTTTTCATGTCAGTCACGTTTACCCTCCCAATGATCAAGAAGTTATGGATTCCATTGTTCATGCCTTTCATAAAGTTATGAATAGTGTTGAGGAGGTAATTGACTACTTCAATAAACAGAAGGAATTTGTTCCGATTGAAGAAAGGGCGGTAAAATTGGTGGACCTGTAGTGCAATTCGCAGGCGCAGATATTCACGAGTGGTGGGGAAACAAGGTTTTCTAGAAGCGTAACTCTCCAGATGCTGTCGAGGCGGCTCAGTTTATGAAGGGTATGATGGACAAGGGGGTCATGAATCCCAGGTTACCGACCTACTTTCGGTAGCAGATCGCCGATCTGTTCCTCAAATGCAATGCTGCAATGTTTGTCAACTGAAACATGATGCAGCTCACCTTCAAGGACACTGAGCAGTCGCCCTATGCAGGTAAGATAAAGGCTGCTATTATGCCCGATGATCGCCCGAGTCTCGCCGCCACAGCGATATATGTCTTCATCTCATCCACAAACGAGTTCCTCTTCGCAATGATATTTGCGAGCACCTATCGTGCAAAAACCGTCCCCGTTGCCCTCGCTCTCATATTCCAGAAATACCTCGTACGAGGTCTTACCGCAGGTGGAGTCAAGGGTTAACAGATCCAAGACTTAAGATTATGTAACAGGTATTGAGAAATTATATTACTATTGGTAAAAACACTAAGAGGCTATGGATAATGCTTCCACGAGAGAGGGTCGTTTGTGCACTGAAACATAAAGAACCCGATAGAATACCAATAGATCTTGGTGGTTCGATTGCGACGAGTATTAACGCAATGGCCTATCAACGGGTAAGGGAGTATCTCGGTTTTGAGGCCAGCAAATCCCGGGTTCGCAATGTCATTCTCTTTACTCCAGAGCTGGATGAGGAGATACGAGAAATGTGGGGTATCGATACCGTTTCACTTGACCGTCTCGAAGCGGCCCCGGGGATTCCCGCCAATG
>CAYFYU010000146.1:6001-8490 GCA_964347455.1 uncultured Spirochaetota bacterium
AATGGGAAATGGAGGCAGTTTCATCTTCCAAACGGAGCGCCGGCCCTCTATCCTGAAGGGTTTTCACCAGTGATCAGGAAGGATGGTAGCTGGGAATTGTTCCACAACGGTGTTAAGACAAATGTACTGAGTACCCAGACCGGTTCGTTTGTTCCTGTGCATTTTCCACTTGGGGGAGCAAACCTAAACCGTTTAAATGAATACGAGCTTACAGGCATTGAGGATAGAGAGCTCGAATATCTCAATCGCAGGGCCAGGTGGCTCTTTGAAAATACGGACTATGCTATTTTTGGCTGGTTTGGTGGAAGTATATTCGAGCAGACCCACTATCTCTGCGGCTACGATGAGATCATGATCCGCTTGATCAGTGAGAGGGATTTTGTCAGGGCGCTTTTTGAAAAGCTCGCCCGACAGATGATTCAAGATGCCCGGCGCTACATCGATGCTGTGGGAAAGTACATTCAGGTCATCGGGTTTTATGACGATTTGGGTGTTCAGAATGGACCCATGATCGCTCCTTCGATCTTCAGAGAACTCGTAAAACCGCTTCTGGGAGAGGTGTACAGGGAGGTACATCGGCTCACCGATGCATTTTTATTTCTCCATTCATGCGGTTCGGTATATGAGTTCATTGAGGATTTTATAGAGATAGGTGTCGATATACTGAGTCCGGTACAGACCTCTGCGTTTCAGATGGAGCCTGAGAGGTTGAAGAATGACTTTGGCAACCGAATATCATTCTGGGGTGGCGGGTGCGATGTCCATCGGATCCTGCCTCTGGGGTCACCGGATGAGGTTCGCAGGGACGTGCGGCGAAGAATAGAGATATTGGGAGCAGGGGGTGGATTCGTCTTTGCACCCATACACAATATTCAGGCCGATGTTCCACCCCAAAACATTGCTGCAATGTATGATGAAGCCTGCCGATTTTCCAAGTTGAAATGAATTATTGACAAAGCTTTTGTTCCATAAATATGATCTAGTGTCCAGTTTCATAGCTGCAGAGAAGAATAGCCCAATGTACAGGAGGAACTATGAGTGATTTTAGTCTGAAGGAACTGTATACATGGTGCAGTATACCATACGATAAGCTGGAAAATCATCCGGATTTAAAAATACCATTCCGTATCGTCAAGGATTCCGAAGAAATGGGAAGTATCATGGCACGAGAACTCGTCCAACTGATAATGGAAAACAACAGGAAGGGTAAAAACACGAGGGCGATTATCCCCTGCGGTCCGAGCTGCTGGTACAAACCCTTTACCGATCTGGTCAATGGAGAGAAGGTAAGTTTGAAAAACCTTGAGGTTTTCCACATGGATGACTGTCTCGATTGGCAGGGGCGTCCACTCCCACGTGAGCATCCATACAATTTCAAGACTGTGATGGAGCGGGTTTTCTATGGACCTGTTGATGAATCATTTGCTGTACCCGAAAAAAACAGAAACTGGCTTCTCCCTGACAATATTATGGAGGTTCGAGAACGTATTTATTCGGCACCTGTTGATGTGACCTACGGTGGATGGGGGCAGGACGGCCATGTGGCCTACAATCAGGCTCGGCGGCATCCATTCAGCCGGTTGACGACTGAAGAGGTGAGAAACTCCACAATCCGTATTCAGAATAATAATATTGATACCATACTCACACTGGCCCAGCGTTCGTTTGGCGTTGCCTATCAGTTTGTGCCACCCATGTCGGTAACCCTTGGGGTCAAGGAATGTCTGGGTGCCAAGAAGGTCCGCCTCTTCAGTGATACTGGAGCGTGGAAGCAAACTGCTCTTCGGGTCGCACTTTTTGGCCCACTGACGCCAGAGTATCCTATGACTCTGCTGCAGGAGCATACCGATGCCCTGCTCACAGCAACGATTGACACGGCTCGGCACCCCATTAGTGAACATCCCGAATGGGATCTGGGGATTTAAAATTCTCAAAAGGCTGATTTCGAGATGGTAAAAGATCCATTGCATATCGATATTGAGGGGTGCTCCTTAAAGGCTCTTATCGGAACTGGTGGCATTGGCTCTGGTATGTTCTTCTCACTTGACGGGAACTATACCCTGGGCCGAGAGGAGAGCCGAAGCGGACATTTCATTGACCGCCGTGATTACTGCAAACTTCACATCGTTTCGCACTATGTAAAGCGGCTCCTCGGAACGGATTTCCACACGATACCCATCGGAATGGTCGGCGATGATGAGGTTGGACGAGGTCTGTACCGGGAAATGGAGGAGATAGGGCTCGATATGCAGTTTGTACGAGTTGATAGAGAGATGCAGACCCTCTTCTCCTTCTGCTTCATCTATCCCGACGGATCAGGTGGTAACATGACGACCAATGACTCTGCCTCAGGTAGGGTGACCTCCGATTTTATCGAAAGTGCCGAGGGAGCGCTCGCAAAATACAGCGGTAGGGGGATCGTGCTTGCCGTGCCAGAGGTTCCCCTCGACGCGAGGGTCCGACTTATCCAGCTTGGCACAAAGCACTCA
>CAYFYU010000147.1:0-8490 GCA_964347455.1 uncultured Spirochaetota bacterium
CGATTGCACAAGGCTGGTGAGTCCTGCAAAACCTTTGGGAGTTACCTCCATGCCGCCAAGGGGATCCTCGTAGTGGATGTCAAATCCAGCTGATACGAGAACCAGCTGAGGTTTATAAGTGTCGGCAACCGGCTCGAGCACTTTTTTAAATATCTTAAAGTAATCTTCATCGCCGTTTCCTACTGACAGTGGTACATTGATTGTGAAGCCCTTTCCTTTACCATGTCCAACTTCTGAGAAGTCTCCGGTTCCCGGGTAGTATGGAAATTGATGGGTAGAAAAATAGAGGACCCGCGGATCATCCGAAAACGAGTGCTGCGTTCCATTTCCATGGTGGAGGTCCCAATCAATTACGAGCACTTTGTCCAATGAGTAGTTATCAATGGCGTATAAGGCTCCAACTGCCACATTATTGAAGAGACAGAACCCCATCCCCCGATCGCGTTCCGCGTGATGGCCAGGGGGTCGAACAAGAGCAAATGCCGAAGTATAATCATTGGACATCAATCCATCTATGCCTGTGAGGATACCACCAGCTGCGGAGAGGGCAGCCTCAAAGGATTTTTCAGAAGTTTGCGTATCCAGATCGAGAAAAGTGGAGCGTATACCTGCTGTCTGGGCAACCTGTTCGAAATATGGAGCAGAATGAACACGCTCTATCTCGTCTCTCGACGCCTTCCTCGGCCTTACCGACGTGTATAGATCCGACAGATCCTTCTGCTCGAGCCTGCGGTATATACTCTCCAAACGTTGTGGGCTTTCGGGGTGGTAAGCGTCCGGTCGATGTTCGAGGTATATCTGGTCTTTTATTATGCCGAGTCGTTTCATGGCTACGGATCTCCTTTGACAAATGAAAACCTTTCTTCTTTATACAACATTATTGTTATTTAGTCGACACAACTGTTTACAATGGCATCGGTATTCTTTTAGAGACATTACGTCTTGAATAAAGAACTACATTGGTATACAGTGAAAGAGTGAACGATGCTATCTCTTGTCTTCAATGTGACAAAAATCCCGCTGCAGCCTCCTTTGCACTCTGTGTGGACTGCCTTCGTAAATACCCGCACCCGGATAGGCTGGTGGAATTGCATGCAAGCGTTCGTAGGAAATATGGATTACCGGTAAAGCCGCCGGTGTCAACTGAAGGGATTTCCTGCACGCTCTGTTCGAACAGATGTATGATGGGATTGGGAGAATCAGGGTATTGCGGTATTCGGATGAATAAAGAGGGAAAGCTCGTCGAAAAATCGAAGAAAGGCCAGGGGCTTATGCATATGTATCTGGATAGGCTTCCCACAAACTGCTGTGCTGCATGGTTCTGCCCTGGATCAAAAGAGAATGGCTATAATCTTGCTGTTTTTCTATACGGATGCAGTTTTGACTGTATGTACTGTCAAAATTCGGAACACAAGCTTCTCGAAACCGCACCCCTTACGAAGGAAAGTCAGCTGGTAGAAAAAGCACTCGACCCAACTGTCAGATGTGTATGTTTTTTTGGTGGAACACCTGAACCGCAATTTACCTTTGTGCTTAATGCAGCTCAGAAGATTTTGGAACGCAGTGAGGGTCGTATTCACATCTGCTGGGAATGGAATGGGAGCGGCAACCCAAGATATGTAAAACGAGCAGCACACATTTCGAAAAAATCCGGAGGTACGGTGAAGTTCGATATAAAAGCTTTCCATCGTAACGTGCATACCGCACTTTGTGGTAGGGACAATACTCAAACTTTAAGGAATTTTAAACGTGTAGCAGCTCTATATCCAGATGAAGATATAATTACCGCAACAACTCTCCTTGTCCCGTATTACGTAGACCAGGTGGAGGTCAGTTCAATTGCTCAGTTTATTTCCCGAATCAATTCACGTATACCCTATTCACTTCTCGTTTTTCATCCCGATTTCTATTTGGACGATTTACCCGTCACACCGAGAGAACAGGTCTTTACCTGTTACGATGTGGCCAAGCAGTATTTAGAGAGGGTAAATATCGGAAACAGGCAGCTTCTTTGATGGATGCTCATCGTCCGTTTTATTCTTCCCAGAGGACTCTTTCATTAACACCACTTATTAGGGAGGCCCTGCTGCCATTTTGTGCGGCTGATTCAAGGTAACTGAAATCCCGAGCAAGATCAGGATCTATGGATTTTAATTTTGAATAGGTTTTTTTTACGGCATCAAAATTACCTATCCGATAATTGACCCGTGTCAGGCCAAGAAGAATTCTGGGATTGTTCGGCTCTTTTTTAGAGGCCCTTTCATAGAAGAGCAACGCATTATTCATATCGTTTTGCAAATAGTAAATATTCCCCAAATTCATCAGTGCTGGCAAATACTCTTTATCTTTTAAGATTTTCTCAAACTCATGAATAGCCTTTTCATCAAGCCCATATCGTGCATACAAAACACCGAGGCGGTTCAGTGTTTTTGGATTTTCACCCGACTTCTTGATTTCTGTTTGTAACATTTTTTCTCGGGAATATATTTCCCGGCTTATGAGTCTGTTTACCTCATCGATATACTCCTCAACAATTTTTTCGCTGTCAGGCATGGATAGTTCTGCTTTGCCGAAGAGTCCAACCGGTTCATAGATCTCCCAGGAGCTTTGGGTTGGGTAGAATGAAGCCATGTCTCTAACTTGATTCTCCCGCCATTCTTTGGCACCGATCTGCCAGGCCTTGAGAAAGCCATTTTCTATTATCGTTATTTCGATGGGCATCCAGGTGTTACCATCGACAAAGATGAAGTCATCCTCATTTTCAAATTGTTTTTTCGCATCCTCTGGTTTCATATCAATGGAAAAAGCGGTGAGGATATGGCCAGGTATCGTAATAAATGCTGTTTTTATACCTACCGACTCGAGCAGCGCATTGTAGAGTATTGATAGATCATCACAGTCTCCAGCCTTATATTCAAGAGTCTGCTTTGGAAATTGCAAAAAGTCTATAGCACCTCTATCCTGGGAAAATTCTCTGTAGGGCGTTGTTGGATCAATAACGTAGCTCATTCCAAACAGGTTGAGTGTCTTGTGGAGCGCAATGGCCATGAGAAGATTTGAATTCAAGCTATTGCTCGCCTTTCCTTTGATCATGCCGGCGACATTTTTTGAAAACTTCATAACAACCGGATCCTTTGCTGTCACAAACGCTGCAACCTTCCGATCGTCGTCCCATGTGATGGCATTCCGGTTGTGAATTCGAATGGTACCAAGAAAATCACTGCTATAATTCTTCCCATCAGCACTGTACTCAATGGTTATTTTAACAGATACCTTATTTCCCTCAGAAATTTCAAGTACTCTGTTTGTAAAAAGGCCGTAGAGCGTTATCTCGCTCCTCTCTCCCTGACTCAGTTTTGCGGGAGCTCTGCACAGCTTTGGATTGTCCATATACTGTTTGATAAACAGGCTCACGCGAATATTTTCAATTGGAACACTGCCGTTATTGGTAAGGATTGCTTTGCCAATAGAATTTTCATCGTAATATTTGTAAAAAACTGGAAATACAGCTCCTAACTCCACCCTTTCAATGATCACACTCGGACCTGATGCCAATCCGGTTGCACCTTCTTCCATTCCCCGTTTTTCTTCTGATAACCTTCCTCTGAATGGATTCTCCTCCATCAAAATGGTGTAGGTTTCGCCATTCACCGGATGTACAAGTATAAAATTGCTGTAATCGTGTGAAATCCCATCGCCACTCAACTTCTTCTTTGCCTTAACCAAAACACTCTGCCTGTTTTTCTTCAAAATTCTCGCCTCTGACGGGGGAATGTTTATATACCCCTTCGTACCGATGATCTTGATTTGATAGATTTGCTCATCTGCGTTATAGGATGTGAGCTCTTCAAGGTCGATGGTTATTTCTCCCTTTTTGTGCTCCTCTATCTTAAAGTGTCGCTCTGTGAACTCTTGAAGTTTCAGCAGCAAATAATGACTCAGCTTTTCCATTCTCTCGAGATACTCTTCAGTAGTTTCAAACTCATCCTTAGGTGCAGTTAGGTTTTTATCCAGCTGCTCCATAATCTTGCGACTGGATAGCCTATCGATGATCAGTTTTTGTGCTGTGGAGAAGGGTATGCCCAGTGAGTTCAGAAGTTTAATTACTGGGTCCGGACCCACACCCTCAAGGTTCCAGAATACGGCAGTTTGATCGCTCGATGCAGTTGCAAAACGCTTACCATCGCTGCGGTAAGATGCATCGAATACGTTTGCATTGTGTCTGTAAATATTACGCGTTTCCTTCCATATTTTTCCGTCAAAGGCCCATACCTTAACCGTTCCGTTCGAGAGCGCTGCCGCGAGAAACCGGTTATCCGGACTGAATTCAAGGCTCCACATCCTCCCCGCATTATTTTCAATAATCCCCATTTCGGTGAAATTATCCTTTTCAATCCTCCAAAAGGTCAGTTTTGTCGAAGTGCCTGATGCAAGCAGTTTGCCATCTGGAGAAAATGCTATGCTCTCGTATCTATAGGTGTCATTTGACAGTTCCTGATGCTTCACGAAGTGGTCCTTTATTAATTTCCAGATAATAATCGTATTATCATCACTTGCAGAAGCAAGGTATCGACCATCAGGACTGAACGCAACCTCATTGACCGGCTTTGTGTGTTCCTGGAGCTCCTGAATTTTCTCGAATTGCACACCATCCCACCGCCACACTAAAACCATTTTTTCAGACCCGCCAGATGCCAGATATAAACCATCGGGACTGTAGTCAATGCTATTTACCCAGTGGGGATGAGCATCGAGTGCCTGCACCACTTTAAAATTGTCAAGGCTGAGAATACCAATGTCTCCCTTTGTTTTAAATCTGCTGAAGGCGAGGTATTTCTCGTCAGGGGAAAATGCGAGTTTTCCACCCACGCTTCTCATCTCACCCTGACTTGTCCACAGCTTTATGTAATTTCTGTCATAAAGCGTTACGATATTATCACCCGAGGTAATGGCGATAAATGTACCGAAAGGAGAAAATTTTACCTCTCTGACATAATCATTGAGGGTATCTATAGTCTTTACTTCGTTAATTTTGAATTCATCCGGACTACCAAAGAGGAGTGCGGGGAGAAATAGGGTAAAACTGGCAAAGAGGAGCTTTTTAAATACATCCTTACCGGTCATAAGCATGACAGATTAATTGGTTTGCCTTATAGAGAACCTTGTTGCAAAAGCCCTCAAGAAAACCCTCATGTGGGTTATACTGTTGTGAGCTCTTCTTATTTGTTTTAATTCGGAATATACAATAAGGGCTACCCGATACATGCTGTAAAGAAATTCTAACATACTATCTGGCTGTAATTCAACTTTTTTATATCTTCTGAAAATTTTCCATTTGTAATTTTTTAACACAATGGCTGCTTTTTCTCTGAATTTTACCAATCTTTCCCTTTGTATGTTACTGTCCTTCGCATCAAGTGCTGTTATATAGGAGTTTATAAGTCCTGCAAATTCGAAATATTTCATACTGACCCATTTTTTTCGGCAAAAGACTCTTTCAAGATTATCTTTAAGTGTATGCAAAAGATACTGAAACATACCGTAGAGAATGCTAACGAGAAACTTACCCAGATCCTGCATCGTAATTACTATTCTTCTCTTTTCAGAACCAAGTTTGATCTCCATATATCCTTTTCTAAAAAGGTAACGAAGTGAACGTAGTTCAATATATTTTGTGGCTTTTATTGTATTTATCAACCTTGGAGATCCTTTAGTAAAAAATTTCGAGCTTAAAGCATGTATAAAAAGGGTATATTGTATAAAATATCGCATTTGTCTGAATTCTCAGCACGTCTATATAAAAATATTAATTACAGAATACTGAAATTATACGCCTACTAACTGTAAGATTTCCACTTTCTTGACAAAATGTATTCATAAAATTATTTTTTAAATTGTTCGAAGTTGTACAATTATCAACGTGAAACGGGAGGATTACCATGGTAAGAGTTCGAACATTTACCACTGAAATTAAAATACTGCATACGATGGAAGAACTTCACAATCTGGATGAGCAGGTGAATTCATTCATTAAAGAGAACAATGTACATAAGGTTATCTCAGTAAACGATGCATGTACAACAGATAATACAGGCGCAACAATCGGGATTATCCGTGTTGTCGCCTTTGAATGAGAGGATTAACAGATGTCAATACATAAATTTCAAGCAGAGGTGACGCAGCTACTCCACATTATCATTCATTCTCTTTATTCACATAAAGAAATATTTCTCAGAGAACTTATTTCCAATGCATCTGATGCACTTGACAAGCTGAAGTATCTGACACTGACCGATACGGGGTATAAAGATATGACATTCGAACCCCGCATCGACATCGAATTCGATCAGAAAAACAGCAAAACACTTACAGTATCGGATTCGGGAATAGGAATGAATGAAGAGGAGCTGAATCAGAATCTTGGTATGATAGCAAGCTCGGGCACTCGGAATTTTGTCGAGAGAATGACAGGCAATGCAAAAAAAGATGCGAATTTGATCGGACAATTTGGGGTCGGGTTTTATTCAGCTTTTATGGTATCCAATAAGGTGGAGGTTGTAAGCAAAAAAGCTGGAGAGAAAAAGGCATTCAAATGGATCAGCGAAGGTAAGGGTGATTATGAAATAAAAGAAGCTGATCGTGAAATGAATGGTACAACCGTAATCTGTTATCTGAATGATGAAGGCAAGGAATTTACCAATCGATGGCAGATTGAGAGTGTAGTTGAGAAATATTCGAATCACATACCATTTCCTATTTTTCTTCACTATGAGGATACTATTTTTGAGGGCGAGGGGAAGAGCAGAAAAGAGAAAAAAGAACGGAAGATCGAACAGATAAATGCTGCTTCAGCATTCTGGAAGAGAAAAAGGGGTGAGCTTAAAGAGGAGGATTATCATGAGTTTTATAAAACCTTAACCCACGACCAGGAGCCACCGCTTCTCTATTTGCACACTCACGCCGAAGGGGCTCTCGAGTACTCAACGCTCTTTTTCATTCCGAAAAAAGCCCCGCCCGATATGTATTATGCCGATTACCATCCCGGTGTAAAATTGTACGTGAAGCGTGTTTTCATTACTGATGATGACAGAGAGCTTATGCCCACCTATCTTAGATTTATTCGCGGGATAATAGATTCGGAAGACCTTCCTCTGAACATCAGTAGAGAGATGCTTCAAAAAAACAGGATCCTCTCAAATATCCGTAATGGTTCAGTAAAAAAGATACTTGGTGAGCTGACAGAGCTCGTAAAAAACAAAGAAAAGTACTTAGAGTTTTTCAACGAGTACCGTAAGCCTCTGAAAGAGGGACTGTATCAGGATTTTTCAAACAGAGAAACGCTTCTTGAGTTGGTCCATTTCAAGTCAACCAAAGTGGACAGATACACTACTTTCGCGCAGTACAAGGAAAGAATGCAAAAAGACCAGAACGCAATATACTACATTACCGGTGAAAATGAGGAAACTTTAAGGAGTTCACCTCTTTTAGAGGTTTATAAAAAGAAGGATATCGAAGTTCTCATAATGGACGATGAGATAGACGAAATCGTGATTCCTGCTGTCGGAAAATATAAAGGTGTCGACCTCAAATCCGTAAAGCGAATTGATTCTACGAAGGATTTGAAATCAAAAGAGAAAAGGGAGGATGAGGAGGAGATCAAATCCCTTGTGGATAGAATTAAAGGTGTGCTGAAGGATCACGTTAAAGATGTGAGGATAAGTTCGAGATTGAGTGATTCTCCATCGTGTGTCGTTGCTGATGAATCGGATCCAACCGTGCAGATGCAGCACCTAATGAAGGCTATGGGCCAGGACGATATTGATGAGATAAAACCAATTCTTGAGATCAATCCAGATCATTCTATAATTAATAAACTGAAAGACGTACAGGATGAAATGCTGTTTGAAGATGCATGCTGGTTAATGTTGGAGCAGTCAATGCTTATCGAGGGTGCTCCTCCAAAGTCTCCGATCGTTTTTGCACGCAGGCTCAACAATATTCTCACCAGGGCTCTATAAGGAGTAGCTTCTCAATGGATTGCCGGTTTACGAGCAGGTACCCGTTGATGTACGACCATTTTTTTGTTATTTCAAAACAGCGAATAAGGCTTGATTTGGATACCAAAATATACTAATGTTTTGTGGGGGAATTGTATGGGAAAAAATGAGGAAAAAGCAATTGAGAGGGTCTTTGATGATGCCATGGAAAGAGCATGGGAAGAAGCAAAGCTGAGAGATCTAATGACCCTTTACTATATGTGGCAAAATCGCGAATTTGATCAGTTTAAGACCTTCAAAGAACTATTTGAAAAATTTTATAAGTATGATGATAAGGTGAGAAACCTGGATGAAAGGCAATATTTTAATATTGAACATCTCGTAGTAGATACAATTTGCAATGCCTCTGATGATTTTGCTAAGGGTTTATGTGGGGAAAGAGAAGAAAAGTAACAGCACGTATTCAGAATGATGACGGGTTAGACCTGCTGCT
>CAYFYU010000148.1:0-8476 GCA_964347455.1 uncultured Spirochaetota bacterium
GAGCATCGGTTGTCAGCCATCCTGATGTTCCACTCATTAATTGATGAAGGGTTATTTCCCTATCATTTACATCGTCACTTATTGTTATTATCTCCGGCCATACATCGACCGCGTGAATATTCATGTCAATTTCCCCTTTATCTACGCCCCTGCCAACCAAACCACTGTTGAAAGATTTTCGAATACTTCCAATCTCAAAGATACTGTGAGCACTACAATTTCCTCCATACCATTCGGCAATAATTTTTCCATGATGAATGATTAAACAGCCATAGGATTTATCTTTCGTCTTGCTTTCTATCCACTTTCTTACATCCAACAACGGATTTTTATCAGACAATTTTTAACGCAGCCTTTTTACCGTTAGATATATGAATTTTCATGATTCTTTCTGCATTTTTCGCATCTTTGTTCATAAAACATTTAACCAGCTCGAAATGTTCTTTTCGTGCCTCCATTAAACGTTCCTTTACTCTCAACTTGGACAGGGTACGAATCCTGCTGTTCTGGTCATACAATCTTAATAGACATTGTGCTAAATGTTGGTTTTCACTGGAATTTGCAACTAAGGTGTGGAACCGCCGGTCAATTTGTATGTGTTCATCCAGGGTATACTTATGCTGAGTGTTGGAGTAGATTTGATAAAACAGTTCTAACTCCTTTAAGTCGATATTGGGAGCAGCAAGGCGGGCAGCGAGAGGTTCGATAGCTTCACGTACAGTGTAAATATCTATAACGTCTTTTACGGTGATGTTTGTAACAAATATTCCTCTTTTTGGATAAATATTGACTAGGTTTTCATTTTCTAATTTACTGAGAGCTTCCCTGATAGGAGTACGGCTTGTACCTATTTCCTCTATTATTTTCTTTTCATCTATAAGTGATCCGGGCATGAGCTCACAATCAATTATCTTTTTTTTAATAACTTCATATGCAATTGTTCTCAAATTTCCCTTTGGACTTGTTATCTGCACTTTCTTCCCTCACATGAGCTTTTTTAATTTACAATATCATTTCAACTGTGTCTCAATATAATTCGAATTATACTATTTGTATGATGCACGCCCTATTACAGAATAGTGTATAGATATTTAAAGCTTTCTGATGGATTTCGTTTAGCCAATAATTCTTCAATTGTATCTGAATCGAGCCGTGATGAAATTTCTATCAACTTTCTCGTCGTATTCGTTACCACATTGAATGTATCAACTTTATCTATTTCTTTTGAAAAAACATCATATGCAAACCAATCATTATAATGTAGCTTTTGCAGGTAAAAAAAGAATTCGATAATATCCCAGAAATTGTAAACTCCAGGAATTAAATCCCAATCCCAAAGTTTATCATTATCATTCAGATGGACATAAAATAGCCTTTTTTCACGAGCAAGCATAACAGCTGATTGAGCAGGTCTTTCTCCTGCTTGAATTGAATGACCGAAATCGAGGGTTACTCCTACATTAGGCATACCGAGCCTTTGACAGAATGAAAGAGTTTCTCCAGCATTTCCCAGCAAACAACGTGTTCTGGGATCGCTTGATTTATACTCGATACAGACCTTCACCGATGGCTTATATGAGGCAGCTTTTCCAATCGTTTCTTCAAAAAAATCATATGCCATTGTATAGTCGACTTCAAAAATGTAATCGTGACCTTCGTTTAGCGGGCATGTAGTTACTCTGTAACATCCAAACTGTTCCGCAAGATCTATTGCTTTTTTCATATCTTCAACGACTTCTACTCGTTCATGTACTAGTTGGGAGGAAAATGAGCCTCTTAACCATTTGCCTTTTCTTCTCGATCGAAAATTTATAGCTGAAACTTTCATATTGTATGTGTCCAGTAAAGACTTGGTCTGAGCTGGATCTTCGAAATCTGCAGGATAACAGAGCTCCAATCCTTCTATATGATCAATTGTGGAAGCCGTTCTCATTTTTTCTACAATGGAGACATCTTCCTGGTATAGTATATATCTATTTCGAATAGTGCCGAGGAATCCAGAAATAATTGATAGTTTGTTCATACATATCTCCGTTCTGCTATTTCACCTTTCCTTCTTCAGCTTTTCGAGAGATTTTATTAAATGGTCCCGACTCCTTTTTATTGCACTGTACTCCCACTCAAGAATACGCTCCATCTTTTGAGATTCATTGCGACGGACGGTCAACTCAATAATAAGCGATATGAATGGTTTGTTTGTAAGGGCGACCCTTAAAAGTTTACCGACATTCAATAAACCCTCACCTAAGGGAGTGCCTGTAATGAAGTATCCTGCTTCAACCTTTTGTACGATGTAGTCTTTTAAATGGATAGAACATAAATAAGGTAGAAATTTTTGTACTAAGATTTCAGGCTCTTCAATAAAGCCAAGACAATTTGTCGTGTCAAGTATTAATCCGACATGATCATCCTCAATCTCTTTCACAATTTCTATGAGACTATCCGAGTCAAGGTCAAAATGATTTTCGATACCAACGGTCAACTTTAACCGGTTACAACGGGGAAGCACACCATGCAAAATTTGAACTGCATTTTTTTGGGATGCATTTACACTTTCAGAGGATGTCCTTGTATCTTCCCCGATAACAATTCTGAGGAAATGACTCGATAATATCTCGGCGATATCGATATGCCTTGAAATATTTTCCTCCGTAAGACCTCTCATTCCTAATTCGATTATGAGATTCAGTTCCCTTGCCAGTTCACCTAGTCTAGCAAGTTCATTATCTGAAAGGTTTGAGTAGTGAAGATTTTCGCAAAGTTGGACATCTTGAAAACCCATTTGATGAGCTCTTTTTAAGAAATCGTAGACATTCATTGGTTGTGGAGGATTAAATCCTTTAAAGCCAACGTTATACCGAAAGGCAAAGCTCCCTACACCAAGGAGCGGTTTATTCATTTTATGCTCGTGTATTACGTGTGTCACCGTGAAATGCCACCCATCGATTATCTTGAAAACGAAATCTTGTATACAAGAAGTATATTTACCATGGTATTATGTTACGAATTCTGTGTCAAGTTTAATTATTTTGGCAAATAAACCTAAAAGAAATGCTTGACAATACTTTTTATTTAGTATAAAAATAATATTTAATTTATATATCACTTGTATACTTTAAAAATCAACTTGGCGTGTGTGTATAAATTTGATTGAGCATATTCACCATCAGTTTACAGAAAGTATCTATACCAATAAAGAAGGAGGTAGCGTTATGAAGAAGCTTTTTGTTTTACTTCTTGTATTAGCCTTTGTACCTGGACTACTCTTTGCAGGTGGTCGGGAAGCAGAGGAGGTGAAACCGGGAGAAAAAGAACAATACTATTGGATCGCTAGTTTCTCAACCTTTCCACTTTTTCTCCTGCATGACTACCCTGCACTGAAAGAAGAGGCAGATTATTGGGGTGCCGAAATTCACTTTCTTGGGCCTACTGCCCTCGATATTGAACTTCAGAACACCATGCTTGAGCAGGTAATGGCGAAAAGGCCTGCTGGAGTTCTTTTCATGCCTTTTGGAGAAGGCCATAACACAACAATTGATAAAGCTATGGATCAAGGTGTACCCATTGTTGCGATTGATGGTGATGCTCCAAATTCAAAACGGATTGCCTACTCAGGAACTGATTGGGTGGAACTTGGGAAAGCACAGGCACAAGAAATGGCAAAACTACTTGGAGGAAAAGGTACCGTCATGCTCAGTGCTGTGCTCCCCAATGACAATACTCTGAAGGCTAGAAGGGGTATTGAAGAAGAAATGGCAAATCATCCCGGCATAAAGATTTTTGGGTTGCAGAACGATAAGGCGCAGGTCGAAGAAGCTGCACGTTTGACAGCAGAAGCGATTCAGGCGCATCCAGAAATTAATGGGTTTATTGGAATAAACGGAGCAAGCGGCCCAGGGATCGCTCGGGCAGTGGAAGAAGCGGGAAAAATCGGGGAAATTAAGGTTGTATGTGTTGATAACACACCCGATATCAATGAGGCGGTAAAAAAAGGTGTTATCCAAGCTTCAGTAGTTCAAAAACGAGAGGGGTTTGAAGTTTGGGGATTTCGAGTACTCTACGCATACAATCATCCAGCTTCACCTATAATGGCCAAATACAAAGAGTTGGGTTTTCCACAGGTTCCGAAACTTGTCCTTACAGGTGTCATGGTGATGACTCCCGATAATGTTGATGACATCATTGAGATTCTTGACTATCAGGAGAGCGTATACAAAGATATGGGATTAAGATAACTATAATAAGGAGCGGGGTACAGGGATATCCCGCTCCCTTTCATTTCCTGGATAGAGCTGTACAAAAATCACAATGTTTTACGAAATTTCAAGAAAACAGAGAACGTATACTTTTACGAGTACCGGTAAACCCTGCCTAACCATTGAGGCTGGAGATTATGTACTATTTCATACCCAGGATGCCCATAGTGGGACGGTTAACACAGATAAGGTATGGTCTGATGTGCCCTTTCCGGAACTCGATGAGAATACCGGAAATCCTGTAATTGGGTTGGTATTTGTAAAGGGAGCTCGTCGAGGAACCACCCTCAGAGTTACGATTGTTGATATAGTGCCTGAAGAAATAGGGATTTTACCCATAAGGAGCTACATGGGGGTTCTGCGTGATATTGTACCTGAGAGAACCGCGAGAGTTGTAAGGTATGAGGATAATCGCATATGGATATCTGATAAGATTTCAATTCCTGCGAGGCCTATGATTGGGACCATAGGTGTGGCGCCGAAGGAACCGACCATTGCCACCGCCTATCCTGGCAATCATGGCGGTAACTTAGACGACAACTTTGTTACAACTGGGTCAAATGTATATTTACCCGTATATCACGATGGTGCATATTTCGGAATAGGTGACATTCATGCATCTATGGGTGAAGGTGAGCTTACGTGTGGTGGAGCAGATATATGTGCCCACGTTATCGTTAAGGTCGACGTCTTGAGCGAACCTCTCTTGACTGAGAATCCCATTGTGGTGAAAGACAATATAATGGCAACCCATGGATTTGCACAATTTTATCCGGATGCCGCGAGGATGGCTTCTGAAGAAATGTGTAGAATTTTAATGAATAAGATGCACATACCTAAGTACGAAGCTGTATTACTCATGGGGGCTCGTGGTGACCTTGGATTATGTCAGGCTTGTGAGAGTGGATTGTTGCCAATGGTGGTACGGTTGGCTTTTCCTATTATATGGTAGAGACATAATAATTTTTTTTCATAAGAATTCTCCAAAAAGCTAATCTCAATACACGACAAATAAAATCCTAACAGCTCCCAAACCTTGTTCATCAGTAGTATTGTATTTACGAAAGTGATCGTGCACTGAATATATTAAAAGATCGAATAACTGTAGGTGTTTCATTCATCCTTTTCATCAAAAAGTCTCTGAATATAATACTTGCTAAAGGTATAGTACCCATATGAAAATGAGAATATTGTAGGGAATTCAAAGGAGGTATACTCAGCATGGCGAGAACAGGAGCTGAAGGTGCAGAAATGGATGCGAAAAGTATCGCGAGGTTGTATAAGGGCGAAGAATTTTTTATTTCGAAACTTTTTGAGCGAAGAGAAATCGTTCTTCTCATTATTATTGGGGCTATTATAGCCGTTATGCCTATTTATAATAAATATTTTTTAACCTATTCAAATTTGGGAGTTTTATTGCTCGGGGGAGTTCATTACGCTATTATGGCGTCGGGTATGTGCATGTTGCTTATTATGGCTGAGATTGATCTAACGGTCGGGTCAAATATGGCACTTGCAGGTACCATTGCAGCCATAAGCATGAAAAATTATGGTATAAATGTACCTATTTCAATTACGCTCGCATTGCTTTCTACTGTATGCGTAGGATTTATCAACGCGCTTCTAATTGTGAAGGTGGGGATCAATTTCCTCATCACAACCCTTGCGATGATGGGAATTGTACGGGGTTTGGTAATCGTCATTGCGGAAGCTGGTATAGCTTTTCTTCCAAAAGAATTTAATGCGCTTGGGCAATCAAATATTTTGGGACTACAATCACCTGTGTGGTTCATGTTTGGTATTGTGCTCATATTGGGCGTCCTGTTATGGAAAAATAGGTTTTTCAGACAAATGTACTTCATTGGTGGCAGCAAACGGGCAGCGCGACTTGTGGGAATAGCGGTAGATAGAGTGAGAATTATAACGTATGTGATGTCCGGGTTTCTTGCGGGAACTGCGGGAGTACTCAACTCAGCACGATTTGGTTCTGCATTTGCAACAGCCGGGCAGGGCTCAGAATTAAATGTTATTGCGGCAACTGTGCTGGGTGGATGCAGTTTATCGGGAGGCCTTGGCAATATGCTCGGTGTATTCCTTGGAATAATGTTTGTAATGCTTCTTTCCAATGTGCTCGTGATGTTGAATGTATCAGCCTACTGGCATCAGCCAATCAATGGCCTTGTGTTAATAGGGGCAATAGCATTCGATATTATTATGAAGAAAATAAAAGATGAGAGAGAGAAAAAGCGGATGCTGCAATAATCTGTACATAGGTGAAAAATTCATGCGTGTTGGTGGAATAATTCTTTTTTTGTTTTGTTTTTTATCTCCAATTCTCACCTTTGCTGAGGTTATCCCTATTTCTATTCCTCAATCATATACAGGATATAATCCCGTTGGGATTGTTAGAAACACGGAGGGATTTATTCTTGCAGGCAACACACAGAATCCCGAAACAGGTTGGGATGTATCGTTACTCTGGTTAACCGATGAATATTCCCTGATAAAGCATCATGAACTACGGGGAAACAGATCTGACATCATATCAAAAATTATCGGTGTGGAGGGACATTTCATTTTATTAACAAATACCGCTTCACATTCTGGAGACTTAATAGCAGAAAAGGGGACATTCGATATAAATATTACGAAGATGGATCAAGAGGGCCATGTTGTACAGACAAAAACGCTTGGGGGCAGCGGAATAAATTATGCGCAGGATATTTCTGTTTGTATGGATGAAAAGGCTATTTCTGTTTTAGGATGGCTTGATTCTCCTGGTCTGGATATTGTGAATATTCGAGGTGGGTGGGATATTTTTGTAAGCAAATACAGCTTTAGGGGAGAGCGTTTATGGGCCAAGACCCTGGGGAGTATTGAAGATGACCTGTCAGGATCGATAGTGTGCGTGAATGGGAAAGTGTATATTGTCTTTAACAGCTGGAATAGTGAACGGAGGTGGGATCTACAGTTTGTCTCTCTAGATGATATTGGCAACACGATCGTTAAAAAATCTTATGGTGGAATGGGATCAGATATAGCAAATAAGATAATAAAAACAGAGGATGATGATTTTATAATCCTGGGAACATCAGAATCAAGGGAATCTGAAATGGGTTCCTTTAAAGGTAAATCGGATATTCTGATAATGAAGATAAACGAAAGTGGGGAAATTATCTGGACTACTCGCCTTGGCGGCTCTGCAAATGATATCGCTCATGATATCGAAATCGGGCATGATGGATTTTATTGGGTTCTTGGTCTTACTGAATCAAATGATGGCGATATTAAATCGCATATAGGTGGATGGGACATTTGCATTTTCAAAATCGACGAGAAGGGGAATTTGCTGCTCTCGGAAACATACGGTACACTCAATGATGAACAACCGTTAGATATACTTGCAATGGAAAACTCAATTTTATTCTTAGCCGGTACAAAGTTATCGAATATTTTCACAAAACCGTTATTAATAAAAAAAGACTATTAGGGCGAATGTCGAGTTTCAAGTATGGGTACAATGATGACATACATGCAGACAAATTACACCGAAGGTCCTGTAAGGGCGTTTATTTTGAGAATTTCGGTGAAAAGTATGGTTTTTACTCTCGTTTTGACTAAGACATTTGCATTATTTAACAAAATTAAAAAAACTCAAAGTTCGACCTCTTAAAGCTAAAAGTGATTGGTCATCGCTGGACGCCGATTTGAAAAAAGTTCCGAGTGCGGGGAGCCAGTACACTTAGGGATATTTGATATGGAAGAGTTGATGATTTGTGTGGCTCCATATCCAGGAGAGAAGCAGGAAGAAAAGTTTCCTGGAAAAATGGATGTTGCTCAGGAAGTAATAAGGTCCTGTGAGGAAGGGGCGGCGATTGCTCATTTACATGTTCGAGATGAAAACGGTTTACAGACAACGGATACACGATGGTTTCATCATGATATTGAGAGAATTCGAAAAAAATGCCCAATTATTGTGGAGGGATCTACCGGTGGTGCTCCAGAGCATACCCTTTCAGAAAGGTGTGTATCCTTTCTAGAACCCTCTATTGAGATGGGTTCTTTGAATGTTGGTTCAATAAATATGTTTGGTGATGTGTATAAAAATCCCATCGGTGATGTGCGTTATTATGCAAAAGAATTACAAAGAAATAGACTAAAACCTTTGATATTTATCTTTGATCTATCACATTTCTCTACTATTGAGAGACTTGAAAAAG
>CAYFYU010000149.1:0-266 GCA_964347455.1 uncultured Spirochaetota bacterium
TGACCTGTTTCTTTTCGCCCTCTATTTTGTCACGCTGGGCGAGGATTTTCTGGGTAAGTGCTTTGGGGAGGTAGCGTTTAATTTTCTCGAGTTGTTCATCGATGGAAAACTCTTTGGGGGATGGCTCTGAAGGAACGCTCAAATCGTGACCGCATTCACAACAAAATTTAAATTGCAGAGGGTTTGAAAAACTGCAATTCGGGCAAATTTTTTCAAATTTCGCGCCGCATTGGGCGCAAAACTTTGCGCCTTCAGGATTATCAAAT
>CAYFYU010000149.1:276-8369 GCA_964347455.1 uncultured Spirochaetota bacterium
GGCTCGCGCGGATCGGGAGAGAGACATTCAGCACCGCACTGCGAGCAGACCTTTACGAGCTTTGTCCCGCACTCATAACAAAACTTACTTTTATCAGAGTTTTCAGCCTGACACTTCGGACATACCATCTTTCATAGTCCTCCTGGGTGTCCACCGTAGTTAGGTGGATCCACGAACTAAGTGGTCACTGGTATACAATTCTAATGAATTATTCAACACCTACTTAACAGTTATACAGGTGCAGTGAGCTGCATGGAATACCTTGTGAGTAACACTTCCTATGAGCAGCTCCTTTATCCTTCCCAGTCCTTGATTACCAATAATGATCACATCTATGTTTTGTTTTTTTGCAAAATCGACTATCTCTTGAGGTGCATCTCCAACCAGCAGAATGGGTTCAACTTTTTCAATACCCCGTTTCAACATATCATTTTTCGCATCCTCGACGATTTTCTTGCCAATTCTCTCCATGTACGCCCTTTTGGGCGGTTCTTCCATATGCTCTGTTTCAAAGAGTTTTTTCATCTCTTCTGGTATCCTAGCCTCCTGTACAACATGCACTACATACACATTTGCATCATACTTCGATGCGAAGTCACTTGCAAATTCAACCGCTCTTTTTGCATGGCTCGAGCCATCAGTTGCAACGAGAATTTTTTTAATCATAGTTCTTCCCCTTTCTCGAAGTAGGAAAACCAGAGGATGAAAGCTTTTGCCTTTCTCGCACTCCATCCTCCATTAATCTATCGGTACTTAAAAATTTAATGAACAATCTAAAACTTTCATCTTGCATTAATTCTCGAAATACAACTCTTGGTATCTCCAGGGCTTCAACCTCAGTAGTAGCCTCAATATCAGCGGTACGTCGTCCACCTTCATGAATAAGGGCAATTTCACCGACAAAAGTCAAGGGTCCTACGTCCCGTATATATTGTGTGACAACATCTTCCCTTTGATCAGTTACCGTTGCTGAGCCCTTCAATATTATATAACAACTCTCTGCCTCATCACCACTGCGAATAATTCTATCTCCTTTTTCAAACCTTTTATTTACAACGCGAGAATCGTGACGCAGGTACCTGTTGATAAGATAGAGCGTTTTGTCTCCCTTTGTGACTCCTTTAAAAAGGTCCTTACGCTCAAAGGTGGTATCTTCATCGATATGTATCCCTAAATTTTCCGCATAGGGATGAATGATTTCATTCAACAAGTATTTTTTAGCCCTTCCTTCAATCCATCCATCTAACCTGCTTGCTAAAGCCGCCAGTCTTTCAGCAGCAGCTGTATAATTTTTGCTGTCTATCTGACCACTGGCCTCCCGAAGGATCCTGCTGAACAATAGGACATCTTTGGCTGGCAATTGACTGCCGTGTAGTTTTATAAATTCATTGAAATAGTCTAATTGTCTGTTTATCTCCTGAATACTGAGCAGATCCTTATCGATTGCCAAAACCAGTAGTAGAATCATCTCTTTGAGTTCATTGACAGCGTTAACTGTACTTCTGAATATTTTTGTGAGTTTGTCAATGCTTTCCTGATCACGATCCATCCGAAGCTTGTTGAACCATCGTTTCAAAAGCTTCAAATGGCTCGTTCTATCTGCCATACCAAGAGCACCATAATGGGCTATTTCAACATCCATTAAATCACGATACTTCTTTATCACACGGGGATGACTAAACCCGCCCTTCTCACTCACCTTGCTTAACATGGCCGATAATCGGGCCTCTTTCCTACTGAAATAGAGCTCCTGGTAAATTGTCTCTCCCAAGTTTTCAGGTGTCAGCAAAATGATATCACCTATATCCCTGGATGATTCAGGTTGATAGGCAAACCTGAAAACCTTCGTAACCGCTTTCCAATTACCATCAACCTGAGCGATCAGATCGAGTTTTATTATCTGCCGTTGTAATGCCGCCTCACCCAAGGTCAAGGTTTCCAATACCGTACCTTTTTGATCCCGCAGCTCTTTGCTTCCTCTGCGTATATCTGCCAATTCCCATTTTAGTCCCTTGCCTGTAACTTTGTCTGCACCAATCTTTAGTTCTGAGAACTTTGTATGAGCGATAGAGAGGATCTTTTCTATATTCTGCTGTAGCCGACCAATAAATATACGGGCTGCTTCTTGCGCGCTTTTGGCTCTCACCAGTACTATTTCTGTAAAATCCACATCACCGGGATAGGGATTTACCCTTCCCATATAAGCTGCGCTGCCGCTGAGCGCAGTGGAAGTCCTCACCTTTTCATCCTCTTCTATCCGCACAAGTCTATACAGGGGTATCAATTTTTGAAGGGCTTTCTTGTCCGCACAGTCAGTTACCCATTCAACTCCAAAAATGTCACTACCTGCAACCCGATGAAGGCTGCTGCGCCTTGATTTCAGGTATATTCCTATGAATGCAACTGCAGCAATTGCTGCGATCGCGATCAGCAGATACACTATGTAGGTAAAATGTGCCATTTGAAAAATAGACCTCTGCACCGCTTATGGAGAGAATAGAGACACAGAATATTACTAATACGATTTATTTATCAAAACAACAGAAACTCTTGTTCAATAAGCAGAGAGTTCATAGAGAAGCACAAGCTGGTGGGTTCAACGTATTTAGTTTTGAATTATGCCTCAAAATTGTCAAGGATTTTTTAATTATTCTCATACAGACTGTTCAGAGACTCCATTGTCGAATTCGGGAATATTGGAACATCCAGGATAAAGGCTATGTGACTATCACCATCTGGATATCGCATACGTTTGTATTGGTTGGTCCCGTTCTGAGTAGCGAATCCACCTTTTCGAAAAAAGAGTATGAATCGTTGTTTTGCAGATACTTTGCAGCATCCATGTTCATATCCCTGCTTTTTTGAAGAATCTCTGATGAGACAAATGCTCCAGCTGCATCGGTCGGTCCGTCGTTACCATCGGTCGATGCGGCGAGCATATGGATATTGGAATCTCCATAACTATATCGCTCTTCGAGTTCGAGAAGAAAGGACAGGGCAAACTCCTGGTTTCTTCCCCCCTTCCCCGAACCCCGCAGGGTAACGGTAGTCTCTCCTCCCCAGATAACGCAGGCAGGAGGATGTACAGGTATACCCGCGCGACGAACATCCCATGCGATTCCTGCAAAGACCTTAGCCACTTCTTTTGCCTCACCAATGACCTGTGAAGAAAGTACCACCGTGTTGTACCCCAGGCGCAAGGCTTTTTTTTGAGCAGCCTGAAGGGCAGCATAATTGTTGCCTATTATAAAATTACTGACTTTATGAAATATTTTATCCTCCGCTTTTGGTGTTTCGGGAACAAGCCCCAGGCTACCTGCCTCAAGTATAGTGATCACCTTTTCTGGAACTTTTTCCATAATACCGTACTTTCGGAGTATATCCATAGCATCACCATAGGTTGTTTGATCATGCACCGTTAAACCGGATGCAATCGTATCGAGCCTATCCCCGATCACATCTGAAAGTATCAGACTAACCTGGAGTGCGGGGTATCCCAGCACGGCGAGTTTTCCACCCTTGATGGATGAGAGATGCTTCCTGATACAGTTTACCTCTCCTATGGTGGCACCTGAGGCGAGGAGAACTCTCGTTGTCTCCTGTATGTCGTCGAGATTCAGTGAGATGGTCTGCGAGTGGACCGTGCAGGTGATGGGGCTTGAGAGCAGTGCTGAACCACCACCCGATATGAGATAGAGGATAAGGGTTTGGTCATCTGCGTCAGTGGCGATACGCTCTATCCTTTCTGCAGCTTTTACTCCGTTGGCATCTGGAACCGGGTGTCCTGCTTCGATGGTATCGATGAAACAGAGCGGTTCGGTATGTTTATATTTTACCGATATAATTCCATTGGTAATTCGTCCGTCCAGAATTTCCTCAGCGGCTTTTGCCATGGCAGCGGTAGCTTTACCCGTTCCAAGTACGACGATCTTTTCATAATCCCGAAGATCAATGAAGAGGGATCCACCACTGGTGGTAATGGACAACCGTTCTCCCTCGAGCTGCATGCATTCTCTGATCAGTCTTTTCGGCTCCACACTGCGAAGGGCTTCCTTAAAGATATTTTCTAGATCCTGGTAAGCTTTCATTTTTTTTCATTTCCCGATTTGAACAAAACCAAAATGTGTAATCACACTCCATTATAACAAGGAGTGCACGGCCCTTGCAATTGAATAACACTGGGTGCAACATTGACATTTAAAAGATACCGTCCTACAATGTGCTCTGTAAATTCAGTGAAAGAGGAGCACAACTATGAGATTGGATCCGCTGCCGAAATCAGAGTATTCAAGAAGGGTTAGGAGGGTACAGGAAGAGTTGCAGAAACGGGAGATCGATCTGCTCATCGGATATAGCAGTGAGTGTGAGTCTGCCACGTCGCGATACTTGGCAGGATTCTGGCCCTTTTTCGATTTTGCCTGTGTTGTCGTTCCGAAGGAGGGTGATGCCATACTGGTAACTGGAGGACCCGAATCGCTCGAGTTCGCTAAGAGCTTCTCATCTATCCCTCAGATCAGGGTGAATCCGCTGCTGGTCGAGACCTCACCGCCCGAGTGGGTACCGGAGGTGGCTGGAGAGAGTATGTCCCAAATCGTCCTTTCGGCGCTCGGATACGCACCAAAGCGGATTGGAATCGCGAACTGGAACATCTTTCCCCATATCCTCGTGGAGGATCTCAAGACTGCTGCAGGGGGTGCTGAGATAGTGCCCGCTGATGAGATTGTCCTGAGCGTGCAGGCTGTCAAGTCTGAGGTTGAAATTCCATACATTCTCGAGGCGTACCGGATTACAGAGAACGCGATGCGCACCGCTCTCGAGGCGGCAAAACCGGGGATGCGTGAGTGGGAGCTCGAGGCAATTGCCCGTTCGGTGATGGTGCGAAGCGGTGCCGAGGGCATGGGTTACCCCGCATGGGTCTGCTCGGGACCCAACACCCCTTTGAGCCTCTGCCGTTCAACACAGCGTGCTGTCGGGAAGGGTGAGCTCATTCAGTTTACCTTTGGGGCTAAATTTATGGGCTACTGCGGGAACATGTGCCGCCCATTTGGGATCGAAACGGTGCCTAAGCCGGCCCGAAAGCTTATGGAGGTCGCTCTCGAGGCGATGGAGTACGCGATAGGGACGGTACGGCCAGGCATTACGGCTTCGAGCGTTTTTAACGGCTACTATGACATACTATCCCGTTATGGATACGAGGAGTCTACACTGTATGGTCCAGCCCATGGGACTGGTCACTCCGAGGTGGAGGGATTGTGGCTGGCCAGAGAGGCCGACTTCACCATTCAGCCGAACATGCTTTTCAATGTTGACATCTGGCTTTCAGATGGTGAGTATGGACTCAGGTTCGAGGATGGTATTCTCGTGACCGACACCGGGGTGCGGGAATTGACGAGTTATCGGAGAGAGGTCATTGTTCTATGAAGGGGATGGACCCCAAGAATGTCCGCGCTGCTATAAAGAGTAGAGAGCAAGACATACTCAGGTGGGCAGAAGAGCTGATACGTTTCCCTTCGGAGAATAGACCTCCATATGGAAATGAGGGAGAGGCTCAGCAGTTCATCGCTAGTGAATGCCAGAAGATCGGGCTGGAGGTGGATAGGTTTGGACCTGAAGAGATTCCAGGAATAAGGCGTCATCCCTCATGGCTGCAGGGCAGAAACTACCCGGAAAACAGGAAAAACGTTGTTGCCATCTGGCGTGGCAGCGGTGGGGGTCGGTCACTTCTGCTTAGCGGTCATATAGACGTTGCCCCTCGTGAACCTGACACCTGGACTGTAACAGCTCCCTTCGATCCTGTTGTAAAGGATGGAAGACTTTACGGCAGGGGTTCTGCAGATCTGAAGGGGGGGCTTGCAGCTGCGTTCTGGGCTTTGAATCTGCTGCATGAGCTCGGCTTTAAACCTCGGGGAGATATTCTATTTGAGAGCGTTGTGGACGAGGAGTTTGCGGGTGGGAATGGGACACTCGCGTCTCGACTCCGTGGACACAATGCGGACCTCGCCATTCTCACGGAACCGACGCGTATGGAGGTATGCCCAGCCTGCCTAGGGGCTTTTTTGGGAAATCTGACCCTTCGGGGAAGGGCGGGAATCCCCTATATGGGAATTTCCCTTCCCAATCCCATATTAGGGGCTGCGCGGGCAGTGGAGCTGTTTGCCCGGTGGCAGGAGCTCTGGCGAAATCGGAACAGCCACACACTATTCAAAGAAAAGGAAAAACAGCTCAATGTGGTGCTCTGGAACATCGATTCCAAAACACCTGGAGAGTTTACCCAGTTGAGCATTCCACCTTTTACAAGAGTAGACTGGGTTGTCTGGTGCTATCCGGGCATGGGTGAGAGAGAGTTCTATCGTCAATTCAATCAGTTCTGGGAGAGGGCCGCAGGGGAGGATGATCAGCTGAAACCATTCGCTCTCGAGATAAACCGTGACTATCACTATGTGAAACCATGGGAGACGGACAGGGAGGATCCGGCTGTACAAAAGGTAATTGAGGCTTACACCGGTTATACGGGAAAATCGCCCGGAGTTGGTGGCGCACCATTTTCGTGCGACATGGCGATCTACGGGGAGGTGGGTCATATGCCAACGGTCATTCTAGGCCCCAGGGGTGATAATCTACATGCACCGGACGAATGGGTGCTCGTGGAGGATCTATATACCCTCACCGGTATTTTTGCCTGGCTTGCTGTCGGGTGGTGTGGTTAATGGTTAGGGAAATCTAAGACCGTAGGGAGGCCCAACCTATTCGTTGAGACTCCAGTCGTATCGGTAACTGATCTTTCCCTTGAAATTCTCCAAGCTTTTCTTCAATTCAGGTGGAGCATACATGAGCAGGTGTTCGATAACCCCGCTCTCGCTGGAGCCAAAGTCTTCCTGAAACAACCAATCTATTTTTAGAGATTTTTACTCCCCGTTCGTGGGCAATATATTCACGTGCCCCCCGGTCGAGGAGCTCCTCGGTGTTTTCCACCGTAAATGCTTCTGGTTGTAAATTGGGACAGCCGCTGCTCGCGCAGTTTACTGCATAGTGGATACGGTTATCGAGAAATATGGGACGAAGGATACGGTGCTCAATATCGTTCAGTGATACCTCCTTGCCTTCGATGGTGAGGAGCTTTGCGTCCCAGGGACCGTCGTTGAGAAGCCCGGGTGATATATCGATGTCTCGAATGCTTTTAACAGGGTAGTTATCGAGTATAACCTTTACTGTAAGCGCATTGTATCTGTATTTTCGTGGTTGATCCCCTCTTTTCAAAGACCAAGTTTATCGGCGACCTTTTTCATCGCCTCAATTACAAAACTGATGTGCTCATCCAGTGGAATGCCGAGTTCATCGGCACCGGCATATATATCATCACGGTTCACTGCTGCGGCAAAGGCTTTGTCCTTCATTTTCTTTTTCACCGATTTTGCCGCTACATCGGCAATGCGCTTCGAAGGACGAACCAGTGAAACAGCAACGATGAAGCCGGTAAGCTCGTCAACTGCGAAGAGTGTCTTTGCCATGAGGGACTCCCGTTTCGCACCGGTATGTCTGGCGTGCCCGAGAATCGCCGTGATCCACTCAGGCGGAACTCCCCTCTCACGCAGTATTTGTGCCCCCTTGGCAGGATGGTCCTCGAGGCTGGGATATCGCTCATAATCGAAGTCGTGGAGCAAGCCAACGATTCCCCATGGTTCAGCATCTTCGCCGAATTTTTCAGCATAGGCCATCATGACCGCCTCAACTGCGATTGCATGCTTGATCAGCCCCTCCTTTTTGGTATATTCATTGAGCAGTTTCCAAGCTTCATCACGATTCATGTCAGTAGCCTCCCTGTGAAAAATATAATCCTGCGGTTTTCAGTGCACACTGGGCTGATCCCTGTGCTCGAATATGACCGATGCGATTGCATGATCTTCGAGATGGGACATACTCACCACTATGCTGTTGACCCCTAATCGGTCTGCAAGCTCTCTGGATATCCCGTAGAGTTGCAGGTAAGGTTTACCAGAAGTTTCGTGACGCACTTCAATATCCCGAAAACGAACACCCTTTCTGTTTCCAGTTCCCAGGGCCTTCATTGCCGCTTCCTTTGCCGCCCAGTATGC
>CAYFYU010000150.1:0-8359 GCA_964347455.1 uncultured Spirochaetota bacterium
TAGCAATTGCACTCTCATAATTCCAACACTCAAATAATCCAATTAGATAGTCACCATCTGTTGATTTATTCAAAAGATCAGATAATTTTGCTAAAGACATAGCTCCTCTTTTAAAAAAAATCTGAAAAAATTACTTCTTTCCTTTCTTTCTCTGACGAGCTTCCATACTTTGTGCATCTTTGATGGTACAACTTCATCGAGAACTAATATGGCCAGAACAAATAAACGATAGTCCCCTTGTCATTTACCACTTCACTTTTACCCATTGTTTTGATCTGGCGCTCTGTAACGCGGCCTCAAGTATAACCATTTCGTTATAACCTGTCTGAAATACCGGGGTCCTGTAGTACGGGATTTTCAATCAGAATTTCATTAGGTTTTTCCCTGTAGCCTATCCAGAGCTCGTTTGATCTTTTATGGTTCCATGCCAGGGAGCATTTATCACCGTATATTTGAAACTCTGTGTCGGATTTTCTGCCTGCGCATGTCTGGGATGTTATAAATGAGCCCGGTGCGCCGTTTGAAAGCCTGAAAAGAATCGCGGAATAGTCCTCAACCTCTACTTTGAAGTCCTCTGTGTCTTCCTTTCCTACTTTTTCAAAAGCAAGCACCTGTCTTTTGGGCTTTTTTCGAACAGGTATAATCGTTGAAAAATCTGCCAAGACTTCCGTTATTTTAAGCCCTGTCGTAAACTGTACAAGATCGAACCAATGGCTTCCGAGGTCTGCAGTAATGTTTGAATCTCCACTCTCAGATTTTTCCAGACGCCAGGAGTAATCAGTGGGATTTGAAAGCCAATCCTGAAAATATGTGCCCGCAACGATTCGGACCTTACCCAGGTCGCCCTTTTTTATCCTTACGGCCATCTCCTGAACAACCGGGTAGTACCTGTAACAAAAGTCTACCCCTGTAACAAGGCCTTTCTTTTCAGCAAGCTCAACAAGTTCACCGGCTTCTTTTAAATTCATTGCAAGAGGTTTCTCTGATAGTACATGCTTACCCCTTTCGAGCGCCTCCTTTGTTATTCCGTAATGAAACCTGTTTGTAGCGCAGTTGTGGATCACATGAATATCATCATCATTAATTATGCCCATGTGATCACTGCACCATTTTGGCACATTGTATTTTTTTGCCGTCCTTTCCGCCAGAGCTTCGTTTATATCGCATACTGCTTTAATGCTGACACCTTCAATCCGTGAAAGGGCATCAAGATGAATAGGGCCAATATAGCCAGTTCCGATAAGACCGATGTTTATCATTTCATTTCTCTCCTTTCTCTCTTATTAATAGTAAAAATCATTAGCCACGATATGTAAAAACCCTTCCCTTCTCACATACGCTCGTCAAATTCCCTCTATTGCAGTGTCACATACTGACATAATAACATGAATATAAAATATAATTGTGAAAATATATGACTTTCTGCATGAAAAAATAAGCGCACCTCATCCAGGGACTTCGTGCTTTATCCCCTCGTCAGAATAGAAACTGTATCAAAAGGCCTGTTTTGTTATCATAGTAATGGGCGGTGCTTGGTTTCTTTTAAGACGCTCAAATTCGATCAGGTGCTGTTCGAAAATTGTACAATCAAATCGTAACCTTAACATTATTTATGCATCTGTGATTTTAACTCATTTGACGAACAGAATAGTGCTTTTTTATCGAAAGGAGAGGCAGAGAGGGGATGTAAGGGCGGAACTGTATGGCAATCTCTATTTTTTAAGCAAACCTGAGAAAAGTGCGCCCCTTCCGATTCGAGGATCAGGTACCTGCCAAATGTAGTGAGTCCAGTATTCCTTAATGATCTTTATGTAGGTATTTATATTGGCAGAATGGAGATGATACTTACGAAAGGGTGTAGCAAATTTTATCGCAATACTGTCCAAAGTATCCCATATAGGATTTTTCAAGTTCTTTCTCATTTCACACCTCCAAAAAAATACATTTTTTAGAAATATGCATTAAGCTCATATCTTGAACGCATTTATAATATGCAATATCTATGCCATCAAATCGACTGTGATTTCTTACTCATAAAAATTGTACAAAAATCTCGCTTATGCGTGCCTATAAGGGGCATACATGACAATTATATGTGTAAAATGAAACACACTATCGTGTTTCATCTGACACGCAACTTATTGGAATATATGGGGTTATGACGAAGGATTGTGATGAAGAAACTAAGTAGAATTTTCCTGTGGACGTGAACCTTACAGATAAGCTTTATACAGGACACACCCCTGTAAACAAATTTTTATGTGTTTATATCATGAGTGTGTAGATGTTGAGCTGGTAAACTGAAGATCCTGGCCTTCGTGTCAAACTTTTCCGCCATATGGATATTCTGAATACTATTCATCAAAAAAGATGATGCGGTGTGCCAGCACACCCAAACCTATTCAATCTTCACCTTTTCCGGTTTTCTCTTCACTGTCACTTTTTCCTCTCCCAAACGATCAATCGCCGAATCAAGAAGAGCACGAAAGGCTAAAAGCTGTTCCCTGTAGCTTGCCCGAATATGCTTCCGAACATCTTCAGGTATGCCACTCAGTACCAGTTCAAGAGCATGCTTTTGAACATCCATAACTGAACCGATTAAGCCGACGAATTTGTTCTCTTCCTCCTTTGCCATATTTTTACCTCCTAAATATATTTTTATAGGTTTCTTCAAATGGTACGAACCCAAAAGAATAAGGATTACCTGGTTCAGTGCCATCATTCATCGGAGTTCGTATCTCCCCCATCAAATTTAATCCGGAGCAATTCATTCTCATAGGTTGCACCGGCTGGTTCTAAACCCACCAGTGTCCTCGGCAGGAGTATATTGCGTTTATACTTTCCAGCAGTAATAATTAGCTCCTCATCTTTTTTCAAGATATCCAAATCCTCCTTATTGAGGAAAGGTATTTTTATGGAGAGAAAATAATGATGGTTCTGCTTGTTAATGTGAATAGGCTTACCCCTATGAAATATTTTAACTGGATCCTCCTTATTGTAAATTTTTTTCGCCATCTGTTCAAGTAAGGTCAGACCGTTTATTTCTTGACTGAAAAGGGAGCATGAAAGTATAGGAATAGGATTGAAAGATTCTTTAATCATTTGTATATAGGTCGATTGTTTATTTTTCCATTTCTCGAAATAAGGGTCCTTTACAATCTGAGGGATAATTCTGTTCGTTATTATTAGGTCGACGGGAAACCCGAAAAGGGAAAAATAGATAAAACTTCTCTGTGCCTCTTTAACCACCATCTTTTCGGGATTTACAACTATTCTTATTGACGTTGTCGAATCATCGGAAAGGATTTCCTTAACTTCGCCGACTTTTTGGTAAGTCTCTCGAGAGACCTGGAAGAAATTGTCGCTTGGAAAGGGTAAACTGGTTACCCTTTTGACAACCGGCCTCACAACCTTCGCGACATTGCGCTGGATAGGAAAAACGTTTCTCATGTACCAGCGCATAATTTCAGGAAAACTTAAAAACTTTGAAGTCTCACCGGTTGGAGCACAATCAATTATAATTACATCATAGATCCCTTTATCATAATAATCCTTCAATTTGACTAAACTAAAGAGCTCCTCCAGACCTGGAAGCACTGCCATCTCATCGGCTACGACGGCATCAACTCCATGAAAATTTAATACCGCAGAAAATTGTTTCTGGACTTCCTCCCAGTTTTCTTTAATCTCAGTGTTTACGTCAATCTCCAAACCATGGAGGTCTCTCTTTATTTGGGTAGGTTCAGTTCCCAATTGCAATCCAAATGAATCGGAAAGACTGTGCGCTGTATCGGTGCTCATAATGAGCGTCTTGTACCCCGATTCAGAAGCCAACAATCCAGTAGCTGCTGAAACTGTGGTCTTCCCAACGCCACCCTTTCCGGTAAATAAAATTATCCTCATGATCAATTACTCCTCTTTTGCAAACTTCTACGCATTCCACTCGATCATTCCTCCCCATAGAACCTTGACCGAAGAAAACCCGCTCTTCGTAAGAATCTGCGCTGCCGTTGCGGCCCGTGCTCCAGACCTGCAGACTGTAACTATTTCTCTTTTTTTATGCTCTTCAATTTCAGAAATCCTCCCCGACAAGCTTCCAATTGGGATATGGACAATACCCTCAATATGTCCAAGCTCTCCGTGCAGTTCTTCTTTCTCTCTCACATCCAATAAAAGTGGTGGATCTTCAGAACGCAACTTCTCTTTTAAGTCGGATACAGAAATAGGCAGAATCTGTATCTCATTAACTCCAACCTCAATTGTGCCCTTTACTTCACAGGCGGGTGCATCGACGGGAATCCAGGCTGTCCCTGGATCTCGGGCACATGCATAGTTGGCATTGAGAACTTCCTTCATCCAGTTTGCAGGGCCAAGTTTAAGATCCTCAATGTACTGTAAATACTCATCCATTGATTTTTTCTTTAAGTGAGGGTTGGTATTCCTCTGCTTTTTAAGACTCGAAGGTTCTCTGTTTCTATAGTCGTGTGCAGGATAAACGACAAGTTCGTCCGACAGCTGGGCTATCCTCTGTAAACTCTCCCAATGAGCACGGGGATCACCTCCAGGCAGATCATCTCGACCCGCCCCACCGTCGTCAAGAAACAAGGTGTCACCGGTAAAAATTATGTCCTGTAATATAAGACAAATGGAATCATTTGTGTGTCCTGGAGTGAACATAACCTTAAGGGGGATAGCGTCAAACAATTCCAACAAAGATCCGTCACTAACGCGAAAATCTGCACACCGGGAGGGAGCATTTTCGTGCATGACATAGCGACAATCGGCGATGTCCTTGAGCGCTGCAGCCCCCGAAATGTGATCTGCGTGTGAATGCGTATCAATGACGTGTGTGATCCGGTTTCCCCTCTCCTTTATGATATGAATATAATCATTCAAATGTTCCAAAACCGGATCAATGAGAACTCTGTCCGTCGATCCTCGCACGCCCAGTAAATATGACTTACATGAATGAGGATTCAACTGTTCACAGATGATATTCATCTTTACCCTCCATCCTGTCACTTAAGAGAAATGTCTTCAGCACTTAATAAATTAAAACGCATCTGCATGAAAATGAATGAAAAATTTCAAAGAAAAGGTACCTGGTTCACAGATAGATACCTGACCCGGATACAGGTGCCACTGAGATGAACTGTCGTGAATAAGAAAATTATTACTATCTGGAGTTTTGAAAAGGAGGGGTTACAATATCATCTAGTAGAAAGGACGAAATGTTCTGTTTTGTTTCTCTTTATAAAACGCAGCACACCGTCTATATGATCGAGAAATCTTTGTTTTATCTCGGGATCAATTTCTTTAATTAAAACTCCCACTAAATTTCCCTGTACGTTTCGAACCTCACCCATGAATTCAAAATTCAGGTTATCTGATATTTCACTCTGGACTTTCAATTTATCTCCGATTATCAAAACCTGGTTAGTTCGTAAGGCGATTCCTTCTTCAGATATATCCGTAATAAATCCTTCCCCAACAATATCCCCCATTAAATACGTTGCCTTATATTCCACAGGAATTCTGGTTTTTCGAAATCCATCTTTTGAATTCTCCATTTTCTCCTATACAACCTTTTACAAATATATTTACGATTTTGTAATCGCCTAGTATGAATTTTAGAGCAATTTTTAAAAATTTCCAAAAAACTTGTTATTTTTTTTTGGAAAAGTTGCAGAAAGGAGAAATGAACCCTGGAAGATATTTGTAGCGAATTCGTTTGAGATTCTTAAATAAAATTTATGAGTGCCTTTTCGAGACTCTCGAATGATTTCAGTATTTTCGAAAATTCCATCGTTTCATAGACGACATGGACCTCGGGTGTCATATTCGCCAAAACGAGATCACCCTTGTTTTCACGAATCACCTTTAGATCTCTCAGGAAAGCACCCCAGCCTGAACTGTTGATATACTCTGTATCCTGTAGGTCCACAATAAATTTGTATTTTTTCTGAGATACGAGTTCCGCAAATTTATTTTCGACGATCTGTACCGTTGTTGTATCGATGTAACCTCTAGGGGATATGATCGTTACTTCATCATTATTTCCTGTATAGGAAACAGCAATTTGTAATCCCTCCATTAGAACCTCCTCTCAGAAAATCGGGCAAACCCGTGTGGACCATCGACTGTTACTCTTTCCTATCTCTCCCCAATTTCAATTATATATGCACGGGCTTCGTAGATCAATCGATCTATAAACAATTTGTCGTTATAGTAAAAACGGTTTAATAACGTCGTCAACTCACTGACGGCTAAATCGGACTTTTCTTTATATCGGTCGGGATCATTGAGATACATAGGCAATCGAGATAAAATTCTTTTTACCCCACCATACAGTGTTTCGGTCCGCTGCCTGTCATGTCGAGCATCTTTGTATTCTTTGTAGATATCAGCAACAACCTCTTCGTTTATCTCCGGCATAGAATTTTCCTCATTGGATTATACCTTTAAGAGTTCAGTTATTCAATACCCTTTACTTGTGTGTGTATTTTTCTCATACACCTCTTCCCTTTACTCCTCCCAAACTACGATCTCTCTCACCTCAGCTATTTCAGCTGCACGGATCGCTTCCTCTCCCTTCAAACCCAAATAGGAAAATTGTTTTGCAAGCACAGGGTCAAGAGCCATCAATCGCTCATAAGACCTTCGCACCATACCGTAGTTTTCTAAAGCATGGTGAGCACGTGCAATGCTGAGAACGACTTTGGGGTTCTCCGGTTGGCTTTCAGATGCTTGCTCGTAGTAGTGCAGCGCTGTTTCCATATCTCTTTTTAAAAAGTGTATATTACCCAGATTTATCAATGATGCTGCATAACCCTTATTTTTCGATAGTGCTCGTTTGAACTCACTTTCAGCATCATCCAGTAATCCATACCGAGCGTAGAGAACTCCAAGTTTGTTGATATACAGGGGATCACCACCACTGTTCTTTATTTCGGCCTGAATCCTTGCCGTTTCGGGGGATATCGTTCTCTCTATATACTTTTGTACCTCTTCAGCGTACCTCCTTATCAACTGATCTCTTTCAGGAATCTCGATGGTGCCTGTTGCTCCGGGAAGTCCTACAGGCTCGAACACCTTCCATGAATCGTGGGTTGGAAAAAAGCCCTCATTCTTCTTGGAAAGGCCATCTCTCCACTCTTGCGCACCAATCTGCCAGGCTCTTAAAAATCCGCTTTTAAGTGCGGTGACCTCAACGGGAATCCAGGTCTTTTCATCCCTGAAAATAAGTTCATCGGCACGCAAAAAGACGTTTCTGGCCTCTTCGGGTCTCATGTTTGCAGAAAATGCCATGAACATATGTCCCGGTATGGTGATAAATGCCGTTTCGATTCCAACAGCTTCCAAGAGAGCGCTGTACAGTATCGACAGGTCATCGCAGTCCCCTGCCCTGTATTCGAGAGTCTGACGCGGAAATTGAAGAAAATCTACTGCCTGTTTGTTTTTCGAAAACTCTATGTAGGGTGTGGTGGGGTCGATGACGTAGCTCATCTTATACAATGTGAGAGCCTCAAAAAGGGCAATTGCCTGTAAGAGATTTTTATTCAGTGCTCCACCCTTCTGAACCCCTATAGTGCCCACAACATTCTTCGCAAATTTCAGAATCGCAGGATCGCGCGCTGTCACAAAGGCGGCTGCCTTTCGATCATCATCCCAGGTCGATGCGTTGCGGTCGTACAACCGAAGAGTCTCCCGATACACATCCCTATGACGCTTTCCCTCTAAAGTATACTCAAGGGTTATCTCAGCCGAGGCCTTTGTCCCCTCGGTTATCTCAAGAACCCTTTCTGTAAAGAGAGCTGTCAACTCTACCGATCCTTTCTCACCGGCTTTAAGTGTGGAAGGTGCGGTGGCCAACTTCGGAGTGTCCATGTACTGTTTCACGAAAAGGCTTATCGCTATACTTTGTATAGCTTTATCCTCCCAGTTGTGGAGAACCGCTTTCCCGAAAGGATAATCATCATAGTATTTGAACAAAACGGGGAATAACGGTTCAAGTGAAATCTCTCGAAGCTCAAGACCTTCCCCTTTTATCCCTTCTTTCGGGGTTTCCAACTCTTGCTTCAGCTCCTTTGCCACTTCCAGCTCTCCTGTGTATTCCACAGCGCCAATATCGGGGCTGCTTCCAGCAAAAGCTACGCCCATATCGGTACCCGCATCGATACAGGGAGAATCATTCGAAAGTGAAAAATCTAACCGACTCTCATCGGAAAACCGGGGATTTATGAAAAGTGAGTTTTTATCCCTCGATGTTGAGTTCTGATATTTTTTAAAACTATCATATCCCTCACTGTTCACATAGAATGGATACTTTTGCGCACGTTCAGCCACATAGTAGCAGTTG
>CAYFYU010000151.1:0-7397 GCA_964347455.1 uncultured Spirochaetota bacterium
CCCATGCAGACCACCACGTGCCCGATGACGCATGCTGGCAAAATTTCAAGTATTACCGTATAAGATTAAATGAGATTATCGAAAGCCCCAAATTATCTGATTCCTGAGCTGCTCTTTCCGCGGACCAGCGAGACCTAAAAGTTAAAAAGTGAATCTTTTTTTAATCCAGATCTTGAGTTGGAACTAAGGGCAACGGAGGGAACAGTTCAAATACTTCCGGGAAAACAGACCAGGGTTTGGACCTATAGTGGCAGGGTTTTAGGGGGTGATCCAGGGGCGATTCAGATTCTGAAAAACTCCTAGCTTGGTCCCATAATCAATGTAAGCAAAGGCCAGAAAGTTCGAATACACTTCAGAAACGATATTGATGACCTATCCATAATTCACTGGCATGGTCTGCGCATTTCCGAGGAAATGGGTGGACACCCTCGCTATGATATACCACGGGGAAAAACGTACGTGTATGAATTCGAGGTAAAGAACCCTGCATGCACATTCTGGTGCCATCCCCATCCTCATAGAAGAATTGGCCTCCCTGTGATCCAGGACCGGGTCTTTGATCAGAGCAACCAGCTTATCTATCTCCCAAACGTCATGATGGATCAGATGATCGGTTTTTTGGGCGAAAAGATACTGGCTAACGGGTAAAGAAAATACAAGTTCAGGGTTTCGACCGGAGCTTACCGTTTACGCATTCTCGACAGTTTAAAAACTTTGCTGGAGCGATGGCGTTCCTCTTACGGTAATTGGAACCGATGGAGGCTTGTTCGAAAGACCAGTGGAGGTTTCCTACGTTATGATAGAACCTGGAGGTCGTCTTATGATTGGGAGAGGAAGCGGGGCGCTGTCCAACGGTGGGAAGTTTCCGATTCTCAAAGTCAGGATTGAACGGTATAATATCCAGGATGCGGTGAACAATCGAGACTCAAGGGGATTCTCCTTCACCGTACACATGATGAACTGGACAATAAACGGACGCACATCTGAAATGACAAACGTAGAACATGATGAGATCGTGCACCTCAACACATGAATGTGTACGGGACGGGTTTGTTGACGAAGGATGGAAAGACACTGTTCTGTTCATACCCGGAATGCGCGTGAAGCTAGCACTTAAATTTGAGGATTACGCGGGATTTTTCCCTCTTCACTGCCACAACCTCGAGCACGAAGATTTAGGGATGATGAGAAATTATTTGATTAAAGTATAAAGGGCCTGTAATTTGTCAGAAGAGTTTAGGTCACAGGTATAGTTTAATGAGAGGTGGATATTGAGACACTCACAATAGAGGTTGCTATGGAGAGACTAACCTGGTCTGAAGAATATGAAACCGGTATTAAAATAATTGATACACAGCACAGAGCGTTGTTTCGTAGTATAGATAGTTTTACCCTGGCGGTGTACGATGGAGAAGGGAGAGATAAATTAAAACAGCTCATTTGGTTTCTTGATGACTATGTGAACGAACATTTTGATACCGAGGAAAAATTGTTGTTATCAAACGAGTATCCAGAGTTCAATGAGCATGTAAGGGCACATGAGCAGTTCACGGCTCTTTTTAAAGATATCAAGAAGGATTTTCAGGATAGGGGTGGTGATACATACCTGGCGATTCGTTTGGAAAAAGAGATAAGGAATTGGTGGGAAAATCATATATTAATAATGGATAAGAAGTATGTGCCCTATATACGGAGAATTGATGAAGAATAAACCAATTTTTTGAATGGCCGACAGAACTCTACGTCATACTGAACAGGAAATAGAGAATTGTATTGTTTTGTGCGTGTGATTACTATCCTTTCACTAAGCCTCATTGAAGTTATGTGCATAAAATTTTACTAAATCCACAATTTTTCCTACAATCAAGCCCTTGATATCGATGTGCTTTTCCAGATTGCTGATTAGTTTGGTATAGGTGGAACTGGTAAAGTTATAGTGTCCTGCAATGATTGAGCACAGCATTTTGTTTTCCGGAGTGTTGTTGGAGAGCCATTTTTGCCATCTGCGACTCTCATAGGACACATTTAAAAACTCGTTGATATCAACACCGTACAGAAGCGCCTGATCCAGTACTGCCATAGTCTGTACAACGCCGAGCTGAGGTGCAATGTTCATTGCATCAACTATTCCTGTTCTGCTTCGGATCATAGTGCTGTCAAGGTAATCTGCGTTGTGCTCTTTCAGTTTTATTTTTTTTGAGGAGAGGAATTCGTGAGCTTTCAAGACGAAATCACGATGAAAGCTTCCAACTTGATTTATTTCCATAACCAGGCTACCGGTCTGTACCACAAAAAATTCCAGCTCTGAGAATTCCCTGATGAACTCTACCTCCCGTTTTATTTCTGACAGGTCGCTCATGCTCATGCCGACATTTTCTTCGGTCCCGACTTCCAGTTTTATATGGGGAGATTTCTCTCGTAACTGAAGGATAATTTTTTTTGTTTCCTCTAAGACGATATTTTTATCCTTATCGAATTTTGAAAAATCAATATGAATAAGGTCAAATTTGTTGTCTATATCGTCATACAACGTTTTGTATACATCCTCTAAACTGTTACTTTTAAAACCTGGCCCGCAATGATCCCTGCAGAGGTATACCCTGCTGTTAGGATACTTTTTTAACATATTGTGAATATGCTCGACATATTCGCTTGTCTTCCAGTTGTTAACATATCCGCCATTCCAGTCGATTTGATTTTGCGTGCATATGAGCATCAAGGGCTGGTGCAGCTGATCCGACGCTTTGATGATCCCTTCGATAACCTCCGAGCTCATCGGACCAAATCCCAGTATACTGTCGATACTTCTGCCCATTGTTCACGCCTTTTCATGAATAAAACAGACTCGCTGCACCGATAATGCCGAGGTTGTCTCTGTAGAGAGATATTTCAACGATTACTTTATCAGAAAACTGGGGATGCACATGTTTTTTTACCTCTCGGAACATTGTTTCGAAGAATAAATCAGAGGTTTTCAGCAAACCACCACCAAGAACAACTTTGTCCGGGTTAAAAGCATTCACCAGGATAGAGATTCCCACTCCAAGCCACTTTGCTGCATGCTCAAATATGTTCAGAGCAATTCTATCTCCACCCCTCGCCTTTTCAGCAATTGTCTCCGGTGTAATTGCTTCAATGTTGTTTTTATATCCTACCAAGTGGCGGCTATCCTTCAGGAGTGTTTTTGCAGATTGTACCAGTGCAAATCCGGAGAAATATGACTCGAGACAGCCAGATTTTCCACAGAGACATTGTGGACCGTCGGGATTCAGAGTAACATGCCCCAGTTCACCGGAAACGCCTTCGGTGCCTCTAGCTATTTTTCCATCTGCCACCACCCCGCTTCCAAGACCGGTTCCAAGGGTCAATACAACGAGGTGACGAACCTTTTTTTTCTGCCCGAAAATGTATTCGCCGTAAGCTCCGGCATTACCGTCGTTCTCGAAGAGAACTGGTACAGCCGGGTCTTTCTTCAGATAATTTTTAATGGGTACATTGGTGAGACAGGGTATATTTGGAGTAATTGATACCCTTCCATCCACATCTGGGTAACCAGGTGAAATGATTCCGATCCCACGAACCGTAAATCCCCGCTCATGAGAATATCTTTCCTGCTCCTCGATTAGACCGTTTATGTCTGAAATGATCGCTTGTACATATCTACGGGGCAGAGTTTTTCTCTGTTTTAGATGTCGTATTTCTCCATATTCTGTGACGCTTGCGGCCCTTAATCTTGTTCCCCCGATGTCTACAGCAATGACGCATTGAGCCTTATCTACAGTTTTGCTCATCTCTAATCGGTAGCCGTTGAGCCACCCTTCACCTTTTCAGCCCCTACAATGAGACCGACCACTTCATCGGAATTTGTTTCTTTCGTTATTCGTTCTGCAACCTTCACTCCTCTCCTCATTATAACGAGTCTGTCGGCTACTGAAAATACATCGTAGAGTTGATGGCTGATCACAATAATACCGAGGCCTTGTGAGCGGAGGAGATCAACGAGGGCCAAAACCTTTTTCTGTTCAGGTATCCCGAGAGATGCGGTGGGCTCATCGAGGATGAGCAGCTTTGCCTCCCATTTAGAAATCCCAGTATCTTTTTCAGCTTTTCCCTTCCCAGGAAAATGTTGGAATAAACGTTCATGTTTTCAGCCAGAGCCAGGTCCTGGTAAAGGGTTTCAATACCAAGCGTAAGGGCATCCATAGGAGTCTCGATTTTCACTTCCTTACCTTCAAAAAATATTTTCCCCGCTTCAGGATGATATACTCCGGAAATCACTTTTATGAGCGTAGATTTTCCAGCCCCGTTATCACCCAAGAGCCCAACCACTTCTCCACTATTCACTCCCATACTCATATTGTCAACAGCAACAAGGCCGCCAAACCGCTTGGTTATATTTTTCACTTCAACCAAATATCCCATTCTAATCCTCCTTGTGTATCAATTCAGGAGAAAATTGTTCAATTAACACGGCAAAGACGAGAATTACCCCAACAGCAATATACTTGTCAAAGGTTAATACGCCGAGCATCCTGAGGCCCGTTTCAAGCACGGCGAGTATGAAACATCCCAGTATGGTTCCCCCAACCCTGCCGATGCCACCGTAGAGGCTGGTGCCTCCAATTACCACGGCCACGATCGAGTCCAGTAAAAAAGCAGCACCGGCGTCACCCTTGCCTGTCACATACTTCAACATGTAGATGATACCCGCCATGGTGGCAAGGGAGGAGCTGAGCATATAGACCTTCACGATATGTTTCTTGACGTTTATTCCGGAGCGGATTGCTGCCTCTATGTTTCCTCCCACTGCATAGGTATGCTGACCAAATTTTGTTTTTTTCAATATAAAGGCAAAGGCAACAACAAAAACAAAGGTTATTACAACCACATTCGGAATAAGCTCTATCAATAATTGACCCCGCTGTATCTCGGGCCTGCTAAAAAAGGAGAACAATTTACCGGGAACCAGGTAGATGAAATAACCGTTGCCAATGACATTTGCCAGATGAGGGACATTCTTTGCCCACACACCCCCGAGAAGGAGCTCCGATACGCCATGGGCAATTCCGAACATCGAAAAGGTGGCGATAAAGGGAGGCACATTTAAATAACCGACCAGCGTTCCGTTTACAAAACCGGGAACCACACCTACCATCATCGTAATAACTGCACCACAGACAAGAGCCAATCCAGGGCTGATTCCAAAGTTAACCAGGGCTACGGTTGTTTTTGCCGATACGATACTCGCCAGTCCCATTACGAAACCAACGGAGAGGTCTATACCGGCTGAGATTATGACAAAGGTTTCAGCAGTTCCGAGGAGAAAAATAGCTGTTCCAAAAAAAAGAATTATCTGAAATACTCTTATGCTGAAAAATCCTGGTGCAAGAATACTGAACAGGATTATTTCAAGTCCGAGAAATATGAGAGCCCATTTTCGAAGTATAATCGTTATTGCAGGGTTTTTTTCCACACCGTTCAGGCTGGTGGGCATTCCATGGCCTCCGGATTAAAACAGTTCGGGAAATAACTTGTCAATCACAACAGCTACAATGAGAATAAGTCCCACGGTGATAAATCGATAGAACGGTTCGACCCCAGATATGAGCAATCCATTTTCCAATACCCCAAGGAGGAGAACTCCAATTATCGAGCCACCCAGGCTTCCCTTTCCACCCATGAGACTTGCCCCACCAATTATTACACTGGCTATTGCAAAAAGCTCATACATAGCCGCAAAGCGGGTAAAATTTCCAATCCCTGTTTGGAACACATCAAAAGCACCGGCAAGTCCTGCCAGAAACGTTGAGAGGACATAGGTTTTTATCAGGTGCCTTTTAACATCAATACCTGCCCTCGTTGCAGCATCCATACTGCCACCTATAGCGTAGGTATGCTGCCCGAACTTTGTTTTCTTGAGAAGGTGCCCTGCAATAAGAAGAATGACAAACACGTAGACAAATGAATTTGGAATGATCCGCACAAGATCTTTTACCTGCTCATAACCTATACCAGGGGGTCTTTTGAAGAAACTCACCGCTTTCCCTGGATGTATTTGAATGATATACCCGTTTCCCAGCTCAACCAGTCGTCTTGGAAGATGGGTAATGGGAGAACCTTGAGCAATTTTTAGGGCGATGCCGTTGGAGATACCCCACATTCCGAGGGTTGCGATGAAGGGTGGCACTCGGTAACGAGCGATCAATAATCCGCTGATCAATCCAGGTATTAAGCTTACAGCGATGCCGATGAGACTCCCTACCAGCATACTTACCGGCTCAGGATAGGGGACCGCGTTCATGATCTGCATGATTTTTGAGGAAACAGCGGCAGTCAAGCCCATTACCATACCAACCGAAAGGTCTATGCCTCCGGTGATTATAACAAATGTCTCAGATGTGGCGAGGAGAAGTAGAATGGTGGAGAGATGAACAATAATTTGAAAATTGGCCAAGCTTAAAAATCCTCTCCCGGTAAAACTGAATATTATGATCAGGAGGATGAGGAATATCAATGCCCAATTTTTTGCAACGATCTCGAATAATTTTATCCGTTCATTCTTAGTATCTTGAGATATACCCGATTGAACAGTCAAGTTAGAAGGTCCTCAATAGATACAATTTCCCTCAGAATTTGAGATAATAAAGGAAAACCATTGTCCTGTCAATCACTTTCCATGTACCTTATCGCGAGACTATTTTATGAACAAGTGATTGACAGGATTCGTAATCCATACTATTATTTTAAATCTTGAGAAATATTTCTTCAAATCCTGTGATTTATTTTTTCGTATTTCGAGATAAAAGGATCTATGCGTAACATCACAGACCATGAGGCAATGAAATTAAACAACCAACTGCTCATCCTGCGCACCATAAGGGCAGTTGGACCCGTTTCAAGGGTCAGGCTACAGAGAGAGACCACGCTCAGCTGGGGTACCATAACCTCCTCTACAAAGGAACTCATAGAAAAACAAATTGTAAGGGAAATCGGCTCAGTGAATACGGGTGTTGGCAGGAGGCCCGTTGAGTTAGAAATGAACAGGGAGAGGAATTTTATAGTGGGTCTCCGGCTGGGCAGCACAAATATAACCGCAGTTCTTCTCGACGTGAAGGGAAACATCGTAGCGGAGTCAAAGGAGAGCGCAGACGCTCAAGCGAGCGTCGACGTCATACTCAACCAGCTCTTTGGTGTTGTTAGAAGGATGCTTGATAGGAAAAAGATAGATTTGGAAAGAATCGCCGGAATAGGTATTGCAGCTCCCGGAGCTTTGGATGCCAATTCAGGCGTTTGTCTCTACGCACCGCACCATCCAAAATGGAAAAACGTTCCTCTGAGAAAATACTTCGAGGAACAATTCAAAAAGACCTGTTTTGTCGATCACGTTAACAACTGCT
>CAYFYU010000151.1:7407-8220 GCA_964347455.1 uncultured Spirochaetota bacterium
GAACAGGGATCAGTACAGGCATAATACTCAATGGAGAGGTGTATAGAGGGGTAAACTGTGCGTCCGGTGAGTTCGGACATACCTGCATCGACCCTTCTGGTCCAATGTGTATCTGTGGAAGGCGGGGATGCCTCGAGGCGTATGCCAGTGGACCGGCTCTTACAAAAATGGGCCAAAAGACCGCTCAGGATAGGAAAGATTCCATGATCATGGCTCTTGCTAAGGGCAACGGGGAAAGGGTAACAGCTGAGACGGTGTATAATGCAGCAGTCAGGGGTGATGCCGATGCATTAGGTATATTTCGCACAATGGGATATTATCTTGGGCTCGGTATCAGCAATCTCATCAATCTCTTCAACCCAGAGTGCATTATTCTTTGCGGAAGAGTCTCGAAGGCAAGCAGATTCTTTATGCCAGCGTTGCTGAAAGTGATCGACAAGCATGCGTGGCATATTTCAAAGAAAGAGATTAACATATCGAATCTCACCAATGGTGCTGTTCTCGGTGCTGCAGGAATTGTGCTGCAGGAGATCTACAACAACAATTTCTTGTTCACACAGTCCTTCGATAATAGAGTTTCGGCAAGAAGAATTGCTGCTCTTTAGCAGGAACATAGCTTCATTGTAAAGATTGTTGCACAATACCTGGGTCGTTGATCCAGTAGTAAAATAATGCAAAGGAGGTAAGTATGAAAACATTCTTTAAAATCATGATCTTCACCGTGCTCGTCTTGTCCATTGCTCTTCCACTATTTGCAGCCGGAGAAAAGGCGGAAGAAGAAGAGCTCACCTTTCTCTATGTGCCGGGAGAAAC
>CAYFYU010000152.1:0-4097 GCA_964347455.1 uncultured Spirochaetota bacterium
CGAGTCCCAATTTATAAAAACTCCTATCAATTGCTTTGATGTACTGAATCGCTTAGTGATCCTCTTCTGTGCCGTCAGGACGAGACCCAATGGCCGCAATCGAAAGCAGATGTTTATACATATTTTTTCACCTTGATCTCATTTAAACTTTTCATCAGTTTCCCCTTTGTGACAAAACGCTTCCCTTCTGTGGAGTTTTAAAGAAAGTAATTCGGAAAGATATCGATCAGCGGAATACGCACAGAATCTCATCGATGATACCATTTTTCCCTCTGTGTATTTCTTTACTTTACGCTGTCCAACTGGTGTACATCTTTGAGAAAAATATGATGCCGCGAGCAATCGTTCTGGAAAGCACGCTCACCTCATCAACAGCGGCCTGATACGGGTGATGACCGCATCGACAAGCACCGCCATGATGATGAATCCTCCCCGTATGATATTCATATAAAAGGGCGGCATCCCGAGGATCGAAATTGACGTGGAAATCGCACTGAGGAGGATTGCTCCTGCGAACACGCCCGTGAGGTTTCCCACTCCTCCCTGAAGGCTCACTCCCCCGATGACCACTGCAGCAAAGGCTTCGAACAGCATCCCCACACCGATACCGGGCGACGAACCGTTTGTTCGGGCTGCCAGAAGCCAGCCTGCAAAAGCGGAAAGCAAACCGCTCAGCATGAACGCACCAAACAAAACCCTGCTCACCCTTATCCCGGCATTGAAACTTGCCTCACGGCTATCACCGACGAGATAGATATGCCTGCCGAACTGCGTGCGTGTGAGGATGAAGTAGAAAAGTCCGTACATAAAAATCATAATAATGACGAGGAGGGGCAACGGTCCCACATTTGTACGGGCCACGGCAACCACTTCCGGGCGGAGCTTGATAACACCGTGTCCTTTTGTTATGACAAGTCCGACTGCCCGGAATATCAGATAACTCGATAGTGTAATGATAAAAGAACTGATTTTGAGCTTGACAATAAAAATGCCATTAAAGAGACCGATGAGTGCACCCATGAGAAGCACTATACCGAGGGTGAGAAAACCATTCAGCAGGAGCCCAGATGCGTCGGAGCTCGAGCCGGTCAGATACGCAGTCACCACCGTGGCCAGACCGAGCACCGATTCGACTGAAAGATCGAGCTCCCTGCTGATGATACAGAGCGCCTCCCCGATCGCCAGGATACCGACGAATACGGCATGATAGAGTATGTTTCTGTATATTCCCCACTGTGCAAATCCCCGGATCCCGATTGAAAAGGCAAAAATTACGAGAAGAAGGATGAACCACACAATATTATCAAGCACCCACCGAAGTATATCTTTCCTCGTGACAAGAAGCATTTTCTCCTCTCTTTAACTGTGATATACACAGGTATTAAATGAAAAAAGCACAGAAAGGGGGCTGTTTGAAGAGTTTCTCCAGCCCCCAACCGCTATCGGTGAAAAATAAACTGAGAATGAGCATAATCCATTTACTCAGTCACCTGGTTGCCCCAGAACCTTTTATCATCAACATTTGCCAATGTGATCACGCTCCCCGGAATCATGAGCTCAGGACCGTACGGTTTCTCAACGAGATCCGATTCGAATCCGCCGACCGTGTAGGTACCCGGCTTGATCTTTTTTTTGCTTATCACATCATCCAGGAACATCGCAACGCCTTCAGCCTGAGCAGTGAGTGGCTGCTCAACAGTGGATTGCAGCCAGCCGTCTCTGACGAGATCAAGTCCCATCGGCATTCCGGCAGTTGACACCATTATGATGTCTCCCTTATTATACCTCTGTGTTTGAAGAACAGAGGTAATTGCTGCTGCGAGATGCTCGGCATGGGAGAATATCAGGTCCGTCTTAGGATTTGCAACGAGCCAGTCATCTGCGATATCCGCGGCATTCGAGGCCTCCCAGCCATCGGCGATCTTCGTTATGATTTTCACATCTGGATAATCCGCCATGACCTCCTGGAATCCCTCCTCGATGAGCACCGTGTACATGTCGCCAGGATCACCCATGATGTCAAGAATCGTACCCTTCACCGTCCCGTACTTCTCCTTGAGTAGACGGGCAATTTCGCCGCCGGCAAGGATACCGATCCGCCTGCACCCTGCAACAGAGGTGAAATCAACCTTTGTCTCCTGAATCGTCCTGTCAAACACGATTACAGGGATCCCTTTCCCCCTGGCCCTTTCGATGCCATCTACTACGGCGGATGAATCACAGGCAGCGATGATGATGGCCTTGGGATTTTGTGTGATTGCGTCGTCCAACTGGCTCAACTGCAGCGCCACATCCTCTGACTGCCCGGATACCGCGACCATCTCCTTGAGCTCATATCCTGCTTCCTCCACATAATTGCGGATCAGCTTCGATGCAGTAGTCTGAAATTCGTCGAACTGATTCGGGGAGAGGTAAAATACCAGACCTTTCCCTTCAACTGCTTTTTTTGGGCCTCCCGCAAAGGCAGTAAACCCGACCAAGAAAATGATGCACAACAGACATACAAATTTCACATACTTTCTCATACTGATTCCTCCTTTAAAAACGATTATGGAAACAATTTTACCCTACCATTGAAAGAATGTCAAAGTGCAATTATCTGATACCTGTGTCCGTACCAGGTACCCAATTCATAGGCTTATGACCATTTCTCGTTTCATTTGCAGTTATTCTGCTACGTTGCCACATGAATCGCACCCGTAATCATGTAAACGACATCATCAACGGTTACATCCTTGATGTTTCCTGTTCCCACCACCTCACCGTGGCGGAGCACCACAAACCTGGTTGAAACTTCAAAGGCGTGCTCGATATTATGAGTGATGAGGATGATGGGCAGTCCACGCGCGCTCACCTGCCGGATCAGCTGGAGCCCTTTCCGCGACTCAGTAACTCCAAGCGCTGCAAAGGGCTCATCCAGAAGGGCAAATTTTCCACCCCAGTGAAAAAATCTTCCGAGAATGATCGCCTGCCGTTGCCCTCCTGATAAAAATCCCATCTTCGACCGCACAGAGTGTAAATCGACACCGATATCTGAAAGCACTGTTTCTGTCTCTTTTGCCATGGCCCGCTCTTTGAGCACACGGAAGCCGGGAACATTGCCGCATAGCTCACGACCGATAAAAAAGTTCGCCGCAACTGACGCATTGAGGCATATCTCACTGTTTTGGTACACAGTTTCTATTCCGGCTTTTCGTGATTCTGCCGGACTGTCGAACCTGACCTTTTTTCCCTCGAGAAATATTTCACCTGAATCAGCGTGGAAGTTTCCGGATATGATCTTGATGAGAGTTGATTTTCCTGCGCCGTTGTCGCCAAGCAGACCGAGCACCTCGCCCCGGTGTATCTCGAGACTGACATTATTCAGAGCCTGGACCTTACCAAAGCTCTTGCTTACATTCACCACCTTTAAAACCGGTTTTCGATTCTCACTGTTTTTTCCATTCATTTTCACCTCCACAATCTCTGTTAAAAGGATATGAGTTCGATATCCTTCATTGTACAAAATTCCTGCAGATCTTTCAAATGGTTCCCAAAACACAGATGCAAATGGTTGGAACGAAGATTCTGAATAAATCTCTGGGTGTCTCCCTTGAGGTTTATGAAGGCGTGAGGCCAGCTCTCGCGTGATTCTTTGAACCGGCTCTTATCAACCGCCTGTGTGCGGCCCTCCCCTGCAAGCAGAACAAATCGGCCCTTCACCCGGGAAAGCCGTGCCACGGTGACCGGCGACTCTTTCACACTCAAAACCGTTGTCGCACCCTGTGCTTTTTCCATATACTCGTACTGAAGGCCGAGATCTACCTCCTTCCTGTTCGAAGCCATGAGTGTCGGCATCGAACCGCAATTCACCACTCGCAGCACATTCTTATCAAGATCGAGATGGTTCACATCACCGAACAGAGAAATCCCTCCAGAGAGTGAACGCAGAACCCGCATTGTTATGGCAGCGTATATATCTGATTCACAGGAAACGGTAAATCCTTCATCATTGAGGAGCGATATTGCGAGACAGGATGATGCGTAGTTATTGATCATTTCGTCCTGGCACTTGACCGCAACGAGCGAGTATGCATCCTTTTGCAGTACACCCTTGA
>CAYFYU010000152.1:4107-8108 GCA_964347455.1 uncultured Spirochaetota bacterium
GCCATCGGCGGGCGGCGGACTATCGCGGTAGCCGCCTTCACGATTGGGAGAAACCCATTCGGCGGGGCTGTCGAAGAGCATCTCCGCCAGCAGTACACCCTTGAGGGCGATGTAGAGCCGTATCGATTTATCGAGTATCTTTTCTGGAACATTCACATGTCCGAATGTATCGATGATCCAATCCCTGATTTTTGAGACCTCTTTCTGAGGGACGCTTTCCCCTTCGAGATACAGGCGAACTGCATCGACGTGCTCAACCTCAACCCCGAAAATCCTTTTGACCTGTATTATATCTGCCATGGTTGTATACATTCCCATCACCCGTCCGCCGATAACGCAGAGTCTTTCATCATTGAGATCCCGCACGGCAGCTGAGGCATTGATAAATGAAGAGATTTCCTTCATCAGTGCCTGTGAACGAGGCGACCCGTAAAAGAAACGATGCTTCAGACCCATTTCGTCAAGAGAACCGTGAACGATTCCCCCGGCGGTGAGGGAAAACGAAGCAGGATTGTCCTCAGCCCATATTCCAAAAGGGAGATCGATTGAGCTAATCGTGTCAATAACCGCGGGAGTGGAAACCCACGTACCGAGCTGAATGATTATACAGTGTGCCCCCTGAGCACTGAACGCATGGGCAGCGTTGATGCATCCTTTCGTATCAAAAACAAGATATTCTCTCTCAAACACCTCGAATCCGCCAGTTCGCAGCTGTTTTGCACCCTCTTTTCCGAAATTCCATGCAAGGTCAGTCCTCTCCCGTTCGAGACTCAATGTAATGAGCCCCACCTTTTTTTTCCTGTCAGACATAAATACACCCTCCTCACTATAGGGAGATGGACGACCTGTGCTTGTGAATCCGAGATACTCTGCAGAAAAATGACGGTATCGTCCCTGTGGAGTTTACCATTTTTTATGTGATCAGCGACCGCTGACATTGCTTTCGATGTGTACACCGGATCGAGAAAAATCCCTTCCCTCCGTGCCATCAACTTCAGCATATCCACAGATTCGGGCGTGGGAATGCCGTAACCCTTTCCAACATAGGCAGTCGTATTGTACACCTCATCCTGAGAGAACTCACAGGGAACATCGAGGACTCGTGCAGCCTGGTTCGCACACTCAGTGATCAGCTCAACCGGACTCCTCCCCCAGATCCCGGGAGCAATTCCCCTTATCTTTACCGGGTTATTCAAGGCGGCTCTGCCCACCTCGAATCCTGCCTGCGTGGTATCGTAGGAGGCGAGGTAGAGATGAGTCGGCTGAATGTGAAGCGCATTGCACTGGTCAACCAATTCACAGAAGCAGTCGACATAGGCGATCACATCGGGTGTGAGGTCATCCTGTGCTGCCATTCGAGCGACAACGGGCTTTTTCCCTTTTTTCTTCAACTCCTCAGCAAGCTTGTAAATCGCATTTCTCTGTGCATTTTCATCAGCGGTGACAACGTGCACATGCGCCCCTGCAATGAGATCAAGAAGGAAGTTTCCCTCAATGCTGTTGTCTTTCGAACCCCTTATCCTTCGCAGAACGAGATAGGTCTCAAAACCCAGTGCGTTGCATGCTGCGGTCAGCTGCCTGCAGTAGTTTGACTGAACGCCTGCTCCTCCGATAACCGTGTCTGCACCCTCCTCCTTTGCCCTGGCAAGGAGGAACTCAAACATCCTCGTCTTGTTCCCTCCGAAAGCAAGCCCCGTAAGGTCATCCCGCTTGAGAAAAATACGCGGTCCGCCCAATGCCTGAGAAAACCTGGGGACCTCATGCAAAGGGGTGGGTAAATCCGCAAGTTTGACCCGTGGGAATCTCCCAATCTTTTTCCGTAAATCCTCAACTGTGCTCACGTGCTTTTATCACCTCATTGCATGTCCTGTTTCTCATAGCTCCATGAAATCATTTACCACCGGCGCTGTGATTCAATCCTCTTTGACCTCAACAACCATTTCAATCTCTACCGGTATATTCATCGGTAAAACCGATGTTCCCAGAGCACTTCGTGCGTGTTTCCCTGCATCTCCAAAAATATCGATAAGGAGTCCCGAGGCTCCATTCATTACCTTCGGCTGATCAGTGAAAGTCAGAGCGCTGTTGACAAACCCACGGACCTGCACAATCCGCACAATGTTGTTGAGCGAACCGATAATAGTACATATCTCCGCAAGACAGTTCAGCGCTGCAATACGTGCAGCTTCGTACCCTTCCTTGAGAGTGAGTGCTTCCCCCACTCTCCCGAGATATGCAAAACTTTCGTCTCTGTAGGGTCCCTGTCCCGAACAAAAAACCAGGTTCCCGGAACGAACCGCAGGAACATAGGCACCCGCAGCAGGTGGAAGCGCGGGGAGTGAAATTCCCAACTCTTTCAAACGAGACTCGAAGTCTTTCATTTCCATTTTACAGCAGTACCACTCCTTTCATATAATTTTCATGACGCTTTTCGATCAGCCCGCTCGAAAAAGCCTTCGTGAGCTCATCGAGTGTAAGCGTGTGAGACACCAGGTCTTTGACTTCAACCATTCCAGTTTCAATAATCTTGATTGTCGGCGGGTAGTTTACCATAGCGCTCCCCAGAACAGTGAACTCGAAAATTTGTATAGGCTGCACATCGATTGTCACTGGACCGCCTCCGAACACACCGTAGAGGAGGAACACACCTCCTTTCTTCAACACTAAAAGGCACTCGTTCAACGCCTTTTCAGAGCCTGCTGCCTCTATCGCAATATCGACTCCCTTGCCCCCGGTGTCCTCTCTGATGACCTCAACAGCGTCTTCTTCATGCACATTGATCAAACGGTCAGCTCCGTACTTCTGACCAAACTTAAGGCGGTATTCTCTCGTCCCCACGAGATAGACCTTCAGCGCCCCCCGAAGTTTTGCGAGCTTGCAGAAGAACAACCCTGCAGGCCCTGGTCCAAAAACCGCGACGGTGCTGTTGAGAGGAAAGTTCATCTTCTCCATTGCATACACAGGCCCTGCGAGTGTATCTATGAGACCGGCCTCCGGCCACGAAATTTTCTCGGGCAGGTGATGACAATTCTTCTCGGGAGCAACAAAGAACTCGGCGTATTCACCAGGCGCTCCCACCATACCGAGGACTCCTCCATTCTCACATAAACCACCAAGACCCTTTTTGCAATACTCACAGCTTCCGCAGGAGAGTACACATTCGACACTCACCCGATCACCCACCTTCACCCTGGAGACCCCCTCACCGACTGCATGAACGATCCCACCTCCTTCGTGTCCGAGAATGAGAGGAGGCTTGCTCTGCTTGAAACGGCCATCAAAAATTTCGAGGTCGCTCCCGCAAATACCCACCGCTTTTGTTTGTATTAACACTTCTCCCAATTTTGGAGATGGAACAGGTACAGTCTTAATGGATAAATCGTATGGACCATTCCATACAGCCGCTTTCATGCTCCCTCCTCACAGTCCAAAGGGTGTGTTACGATGATGTTCGAAAGCGCTATAGAAAGCCCTTCATGCAATTCAACTACAATAAAACATACCTCAATCGGCACCTGGGTAACGCTGCTGCCCTGAAGTAAGGAGCTTCAGATTCTCGCTCATCATTATACGACTGTCGAACGAAATGGCAACTCATAAAATTCATCGATTACATCGAGGTTCTCCACGATTAAAACGTGCGACCTTTCTGAAAGACTGATCACTCCGTGCCATACCCCACAGTTGAACACTATCGGTTTAGAGAGTGCAAAACCCATGATCGTCGCTAGGTCTTACTGTTTTATTGAGACAATGAGTACTGTTTCTCCGGACAGAGGTGAAAAAACCTCGGGTGTATTTGGACGCCGCTCAAGTTTGTCTATACTTTGCGTCATGTTGACAAGGTAACCCATCTGCCATCCCTGCGACTTCACTGAAAAAGGAACATAGAAATCAAAAATTCCGGTTTCGGTTACTTCAGGGAGCTCTCTCCAGCGGTTCGAGGATTCGCCCGTATTGCTCGAAGAGCACCTGATTGAGTCTCTGGAGCTTGATTTTCT
>CAYFYU010000153.1:0-1561 GCA_964347455.1 uncultured Spirochaetota bacterium
GAATCTGCGCCCGTACTTTCAATGAATCGCTTTTTTCCTCTACCTCGCCGGTAACGTAGTAGTCGACCCCAAGAGCACGAGCTTCACGAAGGGCATCACGTTCTGAGAAGAGCTCCTTTGGGCTGGTTACCACTTCTATCTTCGGGTAAAAGGTAAGAACGAGGGCTAACATATCGGAGAGGCTCCTCGACAGCTCCCGGAGGAGGAAGGTTTCCCTGATGTAATCAGAAGAGAAACTGTTGAAAACCCCAATGCGGGTCTTCGTTTTGGGGAAGAAGAGGAGGGATTCTTCGTCTTCCTCGTACTGGCCTACCCGCCATCGCGCTGCGAGGTTTTTTTCAACCCGGCTCTGGTAAATCTCGATCCGATCGTTTATATCTATGGTATCCACGTCAAGGGTGTCGTGTATGATGTTTCTGAGCTCAAAGAGGTACTGCTCGTAGTACTTTCGTATCCGGAAGAGCTCTGCTAGGGCAAGACGCTTTTCGGGATTCGTGGGGTCGAGCATGATGGCCCGCTTGTAGTGCAGGTATGCCTTGTCCATGAAGTTTTTATCGAGGAAAAACGTTCCCTTTGAAAAGTGGTAGTCCGAGTGCTCGATGCGTTCCCTGTGCGTCAGATTCATACGGTAGAGCCGCAGCAGGAGGTTCTCCATACGAAAACGGATGATCTCATCATCGATACGTTTCCTGAGAGCGGTTCTGTAGTATTCCAGGGCCTGCTCGTAATTGCCGAACATCTCGTAGCAGAATCCCAGCTCATAGTAAACAAGAAAATTGTCCTCGAATTCCAGAAGCTTCTTGTAGGCATCGATCGCGGCAGCATAGTCTTTTCGATAGAAGTGAATCGCCCCGGTTATTTCGTGGGCGGAGGGAAGACGGTTATGTATAGCGAGGGCGGTTTTTGCTTCATAGATTCCGGCATCAAAGTATTCGTTGGCATCCTCCGGATTCGAACGGGAATACTTCACGCCCATACGGTAGTAGTGACGGGAAAGGTTGAGATGTGTAAGGGGGTCGTGGCTGTCCAGTGAAACGGCCTTTCTGTAGAAACCCCCCGCCTTTTCAAGCTCCCCGAGCTCGGTATAGACAATGCCCAGATAGATGTATGTTTTGACCTCCTGGGGGTAGACCTTGACTATTTCGTTGTAAAGCCTTATTGCACGCAGGTAATCACCGCGAGCGCGGTAGAGATCGGCAAGCCGGTACTTCGTCTCATAACGGGTGGGTTCAATCTCTATTGCACGGTTGAATGTCTGTTCAGCTTCATCGTACCGCTTCATCGAGGTATAGATTCGTCCCAATAGGTTCAGTGCCTCCACATTCCGCTTTTCCTGCTGTAGTGCTTCCAGAATGATACTCTCACTGAGCGTCAGATTACCGGTCTCGAAATAGCAGCGCGCAAGCCCGATCTTCGCCTCGAGAAAGTAGGGGTTTTGCTTGAGAATGTCTTGATAGATGAATATTGCAGCAGTGCAGTCTCCCTCCGACTCCTTTTCGAGCGCCTGGGAGAATTGACGCAGTATATCGCTCTGAGCTCCAGACTCCTGAACAGCGAATAG
>CAYFYU010000153.1:1571-7784 GCA_964347455.1 uncultured Spirochaetota bacterium
TAGGAGAAGGAGCGGGATGATTAAAGAGAGGAAGAATATGGATTTTTTAGTCATAAATGGTCTCTTTCAGGGGTATTAATCAAAATTAAGATAAGTTTTTTATATCATTCAATAGAGCGAATCTTTTATCCTCTTTACTAGTCCCGCCAGCCCTCTTTGCCCACCAACGGGACGAATCTGCACCCGCCGAGAGACTTTCTGTACTTTCTCCCGTTGAGAGCCTTCTCGATGAGTTGTAAATCCTGCACGAACCGGCTTCCCACAGGAATAACCATCTTTCCTCCGGGAGCGAGCTGCTCGTAGAGCGAATCTGAAACCCGCGGTGCTGCGGCGGTCACGATGATCTTTTCAAAGGGTGCGTACTCTGGAAGTCCCAGTGTTCCGTCTCCGACAATGAGATATACGTTGTTGTAGCCCTGAGAGTAGAGGTTTGTCCGAGCTCTGTTTGACAGGATTTCGAGCCGCTCAATGGTGTAGACAATGGAGGAGAGCTTTGCAAGGATTGCGGCCTGGTAGCCGGATCCGGTCCCGATTTCGAGCACCTTATCGGTCGGCTTGAGCTCGAGAGCCTGGGTCATGAGCGCAACGATATAGGGCTGGGAGATGGTCTGGTTTTCACCTATGGGGAGCGGGTAGTTCCCGTAGGCACGATTTCGCAGCGAATCGGGGATGAATTTCTCCCGCCGCACCTTCCGCATTACCTCGAGCACCCGCTCATCGGTAATGCCGGAAGGCCTCAGCTCATGATCGATGAGATAATCAACCTCTTTTTCCAGGTCTTTCATGCCGCTGTTCCTATGCTCCTGTTCCTCTGTTCTGAGCTCGTCTCTACAGCGGTTCCGTGGGGATTGGAATTACCGGTTCCTGTATGATTTTTGGATACACCATTCCCAGTTTATTTCGTCCTACTCTGCTGTTGAAGTCGACTTCAACGTCGGATTCAACAAACATTTCTGCAAGGTCGGGATCATAGTCGTCGTTAAAGAAAATGACATACTCAGGTGAACGGTACGCTCTGATCGTCTGATAGAGATAGGGTACCTCATTGGAGCGGAGCACCTCGTAGTACTTTCCACCGGTGCTCCTTGATAGATATTCGAGCCTGGCCGGGTCCCACTCGCCGAAGCTGAGTATAAAGACAGGTATATGATTGTTGGCAGCATAGTTGATGCAGCTTTGATAGCTGAAGGTTTGAAAGGACGATGCATCCATGAAGCCATCGGTGATAACAACAAGGGCCTTCTTGTAGTACCGCTTGTTCAGATAGTCAATACTCCGCCTGAAAGCCTGGTCGAAGTTCTTGCCATCCTCGTAGCGCTCCTCGATAACGGCATCGATCGTCCGCAACCGCGAGTTGGTAAAGGAGCTAGCGATCCAGGAGCCTTCGTTGAATCCTATGACTGCCATTTCATCGGCACTCGACAGGTTTGAGGTAAAACTCCTGATGAGATTTTCCACATCCTCCGCATACTGTGCCATTGACAACGATTTATCGACAAGGAAGAGGAGGTTGAGCCGTGAATCCCGCACCTCATTGAAGGAGAGATCGATTTTCGGAACCACCGCTTCTCCGAGCCGCAGCAGAAAGTCTCTCTGCCCCAAACCGTAGATGGGAAGGCCGTCGGCATCGAGAACGGATACGTAGTAGACGATGGCTGGATAGCTTTCAGCATCGACCCTTTCGAGAATGACGGTGAGATTGCGGTATTTGTCCTCCTTGGGAACGAACTGCAGAATCAGATCCTCTTCGAAATCGCAGGCGGCAAGCTGTCCGATACGGTCGATTTTTGCATCGAGCACCCGACTCAGTTTTCCGTCCGTATTGATCTCGGTCCAGGTCGAGTGAGTGGTATCGTATATCTTGATACTCGGGCCGTCACTGACGACCAGCCTGTTTTCGCCGGCAAATGATAAACCGTATGGGTCGATGAGTTCAATCCCTTTGAGATAGGTAATAAAGTTTCCGCTTGCGTCGTAGATACCGATCCTCTTTCTGCCGTGATCGGACACATAGATTCTGCCAATTGAATCGACTGCTATCCCCGAAGGATGGCTGAACTCCCCATCATGGTCCCCCTCTCTCCCGAAGGACTGCAGAAACTCACCATCAGGAGAGAACTTGATCACCCGCATGTTTCCACTGTCGATAACGTAGAGGTTGCCATCGCGATCAAGGGTGATTCCCGTTGGTCCGTAGAACTGGCCCTTTCGAAATCCTGAGGTCCCGATACTCTGAATGAATCGGCCGTTGTCGGTAAACTTGTAGACCGTGTCGTTGGTGAAATCTGATATGTACACATACCCGGCTGAATCGTGAACGATGTCGTACAGCCTCCCCGGTACGATGCGCGGGCTCGAGAAATCGTGGATAGGTTTCCCCCCAGGCGATAACTTCAAGGCGAGTTTCGAGCCGAACCCGGCGACATATATGTTTCCTGAATCGTCGATGTCGATTCCTGTTACCTTTGAGATTTTGTATTTTCCAACATTGTTTCCCTGTATCTCCAGACTCACCGCATAGTCGTTACTCTTCTTCACATCCTGGGCGATGAATTTCTTCATGTTCAGGTAGCTCAGGAACTGGGTGAGCATCCCCCGCTCCACTTCATCATCAACACTTTCAATCAGTGTACTGAACTCGAAAACGGCATTTTCCTCGAATCCCGCCTTGTAGTAGGCCATGCCGAGGAGAAATCGTGCCTGCTGATTTTCAGGGATCTTCCCCAGGGATTTCCTGAAAAATTCTATCGCAGCCTCGTAGTCCTGCTGATTGAAGTGGTACAATCCCTCCTTGAGGAATTCCATACCATAGGTTTGGTCGAGAAAATCGTCTGCAGTGCCGATACTCACCATTGATAAGAGGAGGATGAATGGCAGCAGCAGTTTAGCGATGCGCATGGGATTCTTCCTCACATAGAAATGAAACTTTTGCGGGTTTTTCAGTAGTTTCATTCGGAATCAATATTAAGCGGACTTCAGTTTTTCGGTGTCATCTATCGTTAGTAATAAATTATACAAAATATTATAAAATGTATGTTAAAAAATTATTCAAAATCCGTAGGCACTGCATATTCGCTATAGTAACATGATACCGACTAAACTCAAGAAAAAAAGCTCCCCCCACGGATATGGAGAGAGCCTCTCTATATAAAATCTTAAAAAGATGATTACACCTTTACGTCAACTGTTTTCCCCAGGTTACCCTCAAGGAGGTTCGGTCTACCAACTGCAAGCGACAAAAGACTCAAAATAAAATCTTTTGACACCACAACCATATTTCCCACCTCGTCGACCTGCACATTTCCTGCTGGTTCAGCCTTCACATTTTCACTCTGTACATGGACTTCCTGTGGAAAATACTCATGAATGGCAACCTGTTCGCTGATTCCTGAAACCATTGCCTTCACCACCATTCTGTACAAGCGTTACATTTTCTTTGTCTACACTTTAAATTTCGACATATAAAAATAAACTTTAACGTTTTTTAGAGAAAAAAGTTATTATGCAGAGAGATTACCCTCTGTACTATCTCAGGTGCATTTCGGCTGATTTTTTTGCCTCATCAATGACCTTTTGAATTGGAAGATTATGTTTTTGTGCGGCTTTCCTGGAGTCCTCATACTCGGGTGACAGCTTCACCACCTTGCCACCGAGTATGCCCACCTTGACCCTAATGGGTCCGTAGGGGGTTTCTACTTTTTTGATTTCTCTGTCCAGGTATTTCCTGGAATAGTAGTTGTACCGCAATCCGAAGGACGATGATTTGATGAGTATGGTATCTGCGATTGGATCAAACAGGTCCGGCTTGCTTATGACGGTAAGGTTGAATCCGGGCCTGTTCTTCTTCATGTATACCGGTGTTACGTATACCTCGAGGGCACCGGCAGTGAAGAGCTCCTCCTGCAAAAAGGCTACTTCCTCTGGTGTGGAATCGTCGATCGTCACGTCCATAACAACGACGGCGTTAGCGTGAGTACAGGTCTCATCCATCAGTTCATCGAATGCCAAGACCCGAAGCGCATTAGGAGCTTCGGATTTCCTGCTGCCGTAACCAACCCCGATACCCTTAATAATACCCTTGGGTAAAGGCCCGAACTGGGAAACAACGTTTTTGAGGATTGCCGCACCTGTGGGCGTGGTGAGCTCATAGTTTTTGGTGGTACCGTGGACAGGGAGTCCCTTGAGAATTTCGAGCGTTGCAGGAGCGGGAACGGGAAGAGGCCCGTGCAGGCTGGTGGTGCTGCCTTGGCCTAGGGCGATTGGTGAGGCAAAGGATTTTGTAACTGAAAGTTTCAGGAACAGGACAGAAAAACTGACAATATCCACAATCGAATCAACAGCGCCGATTTCGTGAAAGTGCACCTCCTCGACATCCACACCATGCACCTTCGCCTCAGCCTGGGCCAGGGTTTTGAATATGGCGGTGGCAAGCTCTTTTTCACCTTTTTCGAGGCCCGATCGGAGGATAAGTTGCTTGATCTGCCGGAAATTACGAGGTTTTTTTTCTTTTTTCCCTGTACGCACAGAAAAGGTGTTACCCCACATGCCGAAGCGTTCCTCTCTTTGAGAAAGAATATCGTAGCCTGCGAGGGGAAGGGTGTTCAATTTTTCCCTAATAAACCTCATCAGGTATTTTCTGTCATCCTCCATTAGTGAGAGAAGAGCGGCAACTGCCATGTCGCCACTAATTCCATTCTGGAGATCGAAGAAGAGATTAGACATTCGGCCTCGCTGCCCTCAGTTGAAGAAGATCGGCAACATTGTCGGAAAAATGCTCAACCGTTTCAATAGCCTCTTCATCGTTTGTCACCTCGCCTTTTTTCCTTCCAAAGGCGATATTCCAGTAGGTTGAGCCGGGGACGATCATATCGTTTACGGTGAAGAAGAATAACAGCTGTGCATAGGTGAAATTATGACCTGCTCGTCGAGCAACTGCTATAGGTGCGCCGATTTTTCCTCTGAAGAAATTGTCGTTTGCCCGCGACACATAACCAGCACGGTGGAGGAGACTTGTCGTCTGCGAGGTCGCGCAGCCGAAGTATACCGGCGAGCCGACGACCAGTGCATCAGCATCGCGCATTTTCCGGAATATGGGGTGAAAATCATCTTCCTTAATCGAACAGGTTCCGTCAAGCAGCGTTTTGCACTTTTCACATGCAATGCACGGTTTTACGTTGTGTTTTGCCAGGAGAATGAGTTCAGTCTCCACCCCACGTTCTCTAAGCCTTGCTTCTACCCGTTCCAGCAGTATCTGTGTATTTCCCTCTAGCCGTGGACTTCCGCAGATCAGAACAGCCTTCATTCCTCATTCCCCTTCAGGTTTCTTCATATAATAATGGAGTTCGAGAAAAAAGGACAATTTAAATTCAAAATGATGATCCTGGATGGGAAAATTGTATCATTTTGACACTTCTAGAGGGTCATTATGGCCAATCGTATCAATTTTGCACGGTTTAAGCTATCGCTCTTAATTCTATATTTTTTACTGAAGCTGTAATTCTTTACTGTAAAATCAATTATAAAAATGAGGAAAATTGGCACGGTTTATGCAATTATATAGGTGAAATTAAAAGTACCGTAAGGAGGTGCGAAAATGAACTTAATCAAATACAGACCGAGGACATCGGACCTTTTTAACTGGGATCGGATCTTTGACAACTTCTTCGATGACTCTGACTATGGTGTGAGAACACCTGTTGTTGATGTGAAAGAGGGCGATGAGAAGCCTGTCATGATCCGGCTTTTCACGCCTCAATCCGCAGTCAACGAAGAGGTGGCCGACAGGCTCAAGCGGGAATTGAACGAACTAAAGAAGCTGCCTGCCGAGCATTTCGTCAGTCATCAGGAGATCAGGCGCTCTTCTGAAGGATTGTGGTACCGGGTCAGCGAATGGGTTGACGCCGAGAGCTGGGGTGACCTGGTACGCTCCGGGCACCTTGAGGACTATCGAGTGGCCTTTGACCTCTTTTCCAGAATTGCATCCATCCTGGCCATCCTCCACAAGACAGGACACATCATCCCCCATCTGATCCTGAATGACATCATGTTGATAAAGGACGAAAAGGGAGCTTATGACGTTAAAATCGACTACAAGCTTTCCCGATTCCTGGACCCGCGGCTGGATCGGCCGGGTCCGATGTTGAAACGCCTCCTGGCTTGCCACCCCGATATTATCAATCAGCGACCGCTGGATTTCCGAAGTGATATCTGGTC
>CAYFYU010000153.1:7794-8043 GCA_964347455.1 uncultured Spirochaetota bacterium
TAAGGTATTCGTGGAACTCCTCACGGCCGACTATGAGACCTGTGACTTTCCGGCCAAAATTGATGAGCTCTCCCTGCCCCCAGAGGCTGAAGCCCTCTTTAGAACTATGCTGGCCGAAGACCCGGCTCTACGGCCAGGGTCTATGGACGAGGTGGCTGAAACCCTCAGGCGGATCTCGGAAGAGGAGATTGAAAAGGCTAAGACACGGCGGATCGAACTGGCTTCAACGTCAGCCCGGGGGATCAGGCG
>CAYFYU010000154.1:0-7785 GCA_964347455.1 uncultured Spirochaetota bacterium
TTTCATGTCCCAGTATAAGATATACATCGGAAAGAGCTGTCAATCAACGAGTATAGAAGCGGCAGGCCGTCATTGCCGAATGCATGTTTTCATGGAACTGGCGGTCATTATAGGACTCATAGGCGCCTGGATAGGGCTAGAGAAATTAAACCTCCTTGCTGCGGCGTTTGTGCTCGCCTACGTTATATACACGGGCTTTACAATTCTCTGGAGAGGGTATCGGGGCTTGACCGCCGGATACCCTATGGAACATGCCTGTCATATTGAGCGTAACTACAAACTTATAGGCAGCTTCATCGCGGCTATGCTCTTTCTCTATATGGCTACCGGAGTTTACACTGTTAAATGGAATGAAATTGGAGTGGTACAGCAATTTGGAAGGGAGACCGAATCCGTTCAGCCGGGGATCCATTATCATCTTCCCTGGCCAATCGAGTCAGTGGAAAAGGTTAAAATGGATGAAGTGAGGGAATTGAAAACTGATCCCATCCTGCTGGTTGCTGGAGATGAGAATATAGTGAAAGTCAGGATCGGGGTGCATTACGGTGTTACGGAAGCCTCAGATTACATATTCAACGTTCAGGAGCCCGACACACTTGTTCTCTTCAATATTGAAACGGCAATTAGGCATATTGTCGGGCGTATGAGAATAATCGGCGAAGAGGAAAACCAACTGTACCTTCTCTCCAATGGAAAAGCCGAAGTTGAGGAAACAGCAACACAGTTACTTCAGCAGCTGCTAGATAAGGACAGGTCAGGTATCAAAATACTCAACGTGCAGATTCTTGCACTCGATCCTCCAGATGAGGTTGCAGAAGCATTCAGGGATATAGCATCCGCTATGGAGGAGAAGCAGACCTATATTCACGAAGCCGAAGACTACAGGAACCAGATAGTGACCGAAGCCGGAGGTAAAGCTGCAGCAATGGTCAGTCTGGCTGAAGGGTACAGGATACGGAAGATCAATAACGCAGAGGGGGAGGCAGAAGCATATCTGAAAAAACTTTCAGAATACCAGAATGCGAGACGGATAACCGATATCAGACTGTATCTCGAAACAATGGAAAAAATTCTTCCCGGGATAAAAAAGGTTTTCGTGGACCAAAATATTCGGAAGGAGACCACCGACCTCTGGCTACTCAATGACAAGGTCAAGGGAAAAGTGGTCGGTCTTGAATAACAAAGCTTGCAGGAGGAACAAAAAATGAAGATAAAGAGCATTATTACCGTTCTCATTATCGTTGTTCTGGTGGCCGTTGTGTCAATAGCAGGAAGCATGGTGTTTTTCGTTGTCGATGAAACGGAATTCGTTGTGGTAACCCGTTTTGGTGATCCTTTGCGATCCTATTCAGAGCCGGGTTTACTGGCGAAATGGCCGGAACCGATTGAGACGCTGTATCGTTATGATAATAGACTTCTCATCTATGAAACTGGCGAAGTGGAATTTTTACCGAAGGATAAGAAGAACATCATCCTCGACAGCTACGTTGTTTGGCGTGTAGCTGATCCGGTCAAATTCTTGAAAACTGTTAAAGATGAAATGGGAGCTGAGGACAAACTTCGGGACATCGTTCTTTCAGAACTGGGAATAGCCATTGGGAGCTATAATTTATCATCCCTCGTATCGACAAATACAGAGGAAATTCAACTTGAGGAAATGATAACCGAGATTACGAAAGAAACGGATGGAAAGGTAAGAGAATACGGTATGAAGGCCGAGGATGTACGAATAAAGGTACTTAACTTTCCACAGCAGAACAAGGAGAAGGTCTTCAGGAGAATGCGAGCTGAAAGAGAACGGATAGCCCGAACCTACCGTTCTGAAGGGAACGCAAAGGCTGAAGAAATTCGTGCTGAGGCAGATGAGGAAAGGGAAAAAATCATCTCAGCTGCCTATGAGCAGGCCGAAATAATTAAAGGGGAAGGCGACGCTGATGCCATCAGAATATATGCTGATGCTTACAGTAAGGATCCGGATTTCTACCAGCTTGTACGAACTCTCGAGGCGTATGAGAAGGTCATCGATAAGGATACCACTATTATCATGCCTGCAGACGCGGAGTTGTTGAAGTTTATTAACTCGGCAAGTCCTGAAAAGAAAAGGACCCCAGGTACAACTGCAGGACAGCGGGCAATGGAAGAGTCGACTTCGAAATCAATGGCTAAGAAGTAGTGCTTATGTGAAACCGAAACGTGTAAAGCATATACCTGCTTTATTGAGGAGGTAATGATGGAGAAGAAAAAGCGTCGTGTAGAGCTAGAAGATATTAAAGTTGCTTTTGGGCATATCAACATAAAAGCTTTAGTAAAGGTTCTCCCGATTGTAGGACTGTTGCTATACCTGCTTTCAGGGATATATGTGGTAAATCCGGGTGAAGAGGCGATCATTAGACGGTTTGGGAAATGGACCGAAGAGCGTGTAACAGAAGGCATACACTATCGCCTGCCGTGGCCTGTAGACAGGGTGGATAAAGTCAATGTGGAGGAAATTCTGAAACATACCATAGGTGTGCCTTTTGAACCTCACGATCTGAGTTTTTGTCCACCAGATGTGGCTGAAACGTTAACAGGTGACGAAAACATAGTGGATACAAAACTGATGATTCATTACAGAGTCAAAGACCCGGCACAATACCTTTTCACACTGAGGCACGAGGATATTCATCGGTCAACCCACCGATTGGTAAAGGATGTAAGCAGAGCTGTTGTCGCTGACCTTATTGGTGAAATGTCCATGGATGATGCACTCACCACAGCAAAGGGAGTTTTTGCGGAACGGATCAAAGAACGAGCTCAGAGGCTCCTCGACGGGTATCAGACTGGTTTGCAGATTGTTACCATAAATCTCGAAGATGCCTCCCCGAATCCGCCGGAAGAGGTAATTGATGCATTTGTCGATGTTCAGAATGCGAGGGAGGAAAGAGAAGAGACGATACATCAGGCAGAGGCTTATTATAACACTGTCATTCCGGACGCAGAAGGACAGGCTTCCCGATTGCGAGCATCTGCAAGAGGTTATAGAACACGGGTCATAAACGAGGCAAAGGGCGATGCTGAAAAATTTGAGGCAATGCTGAAAGAGTACGCAAAAGACGTGAACCTATATTCAAAGGAGGTGACCGATTATCGGCTCCACACGGAGACGATGGAAGAGGTTCTTGCGAGAGTGAAGAAGTATATCGTCGATATCGATAATGAAAACGGCGAGCTGGTAAACCTTCGCTTTTTCAATGAGCAGTAAATAGATGTGAATTATTTTTCTCCAATAATCAATCGTACGATATCAAGGCAGACGTTCTCAACCTCACCAATCATAAAACCGGATTTTTCAATGTTCCTCTGTGTTTCGCGGATAATTGAAGTTCCTACAAGGGCTTTGGAAAACACATTCATGACATAAAGGGGGATGTTCAATGTGGTGCGGCTGCTTTTCATATGTTCGAGGAAAACCGCTTTACCTCCAGGTTTTAACACCCTGTACACCTCTTGAAGTCCCCTGATTGGATTTGGTACGGTACAAAAAACGAAAGTACTCACCACTGTATCAAAAAAGTTATCATTAAAGGCCAGCTTCTCAATATCCATTTCTAAAAGGGCTATACTGTCTAATGATAAGATATTCTTTTTCTTTTCTGCTTTTTGAAGCATGCCTTTGCTAAAATCAATTCCTATAATCTCAATATTTTTAGGGTAATAGGGCATATTCTTTCCTGTACCAATTCCCACTTCAAGAACTTTCCCCTCAGTACGCGCAATAGCTTTTTTCCGCAAGTTTGAAAAAAGGTATTTCTCCACTGGCCGTTCGAGCAGATCGTAAACTTTTGAAAATCTATTGTATTTTTTTATTGTCCTATTCATAGTTCGAATTTTTCTATATTGATATACGCTTGTTTATTGAATTAATGGGTACACAGCTTTGTTCATAAAAAATACTTGTATCTATAGAATAATACATATCGAGGGTAGGGTATATAAAATATTAAGCGTATATCCAAAAAAAAACAATCAAATAGTTGAAAGGGCATTTGTACAGATTAGGTCGAATTTTTTTTAGCCACCCAATGTCTTTTATTACTGAATCTATAACAACATGAAAATTAGTGAGCTTGGGATGGTTAAATCCGTAGAATTAACATTAGTATAAACTCTGTGATAGTGTAGTTTTTAATGAAATGTTTAAGAGTAGTTAAAAAGTGCTTGACCATAGCCGAAAATGAAATTAATCTTATACTATACCCCTGTAGGGTATTATTTAGATATGAAATGGTATTTCAAAGAATCTCTTTCAGAATAAAGATGTTGGCTATCAACAACGATCTGTCTGAGAGATCATGAATATGGAGGTGGAGTAAAATGTCACAGCGAAAAAAAATAATATTTATTGCATCCTTTTTATTTACTGGTGCCATGTTCTTTCTTTTCGGAATTGTATTCAACCCGGGAGTAGGAAATGCACAGGATCATGCACCGATCGAAAGGGTGGTTATCAGAGATGAGGTTGGATTTACTGAGGCGATCAGTATGGTCGCAAAAAAGCTTACACCCACTGTTGTTCATATTGATGTTTCCGGAACTGCGGTGCAGAGGTCGACCGATTTTCCGTTTTTTTTCGGACCGCCGCAGCGTGAGGTTCCGGTCAGAGCACTCGGCAGTGGTGTCATCATCAGCAGTGACGGCTACATTATCACCAATAACCATGTTATACAGAACGCCGATACAGTCGAAGTTGAACTCTATGACGGTTCACGGCAGACAGCGGATATAGTCGGAAGAGACTCGGCTACGGACCTTGGGGTGATAAAGATCAGACCGATTCCGGGAATGCAGTTTGCACTTCTAGGAGATTCCGATAGGCTCGAAGTGGGTGAATGGGTCATTGCAATCGGCTCACCTCGCGGGCTCGACTGGACAGTTACCGCGGGAATCGTAAGCGCAAAGAACAGGAGCAATATAGGAGCGCTAGGACCAAGCGGCTATGAAGACTTCATTCAGACGGATGCATCGATCAATCCAGGGAACAGCGGCGGACCGCTCATCAATCTCTCAGGCGAAGTCGTCGGGATAAATTCTCTCATCCTATCTGGTTCCCGTGGCTCCGATGGGCTGGGTTTTGCCATCCCGTCGAATATGGTAAAAACCATTTCTGAATCACTTATTAAGTACGGTAAGGTAGTTCGAGGATACATGGGTATCAGTATTCAGGATATTACCCCTGAAATGGCAAAGAACCTCAAGCTGGATGACAGTTTCAAAGGTGTAATCCTTGCTGATATCAGTCCTGACGGTCCGACAGCGAAGACAGGCCTAGAACAGGGAGATATTATTTTCCAGTTCAATGGAAAGATTGTGGAGGGAAGCATGCAGCTTCGGAACATGGTCGCTGTCACGAAGCCGGGAACATCGGTGAAAGTCGGAGTACTCCGAAACGGTCGGGAAATGGAGATTAACGTCAGGATCGGAGATATGGAAAGATTTTTAAAACAGGCAAAGACACAACCAGGTGATGAGCTTTTAGGGCTGACTGTTGAAAAGGTAACGACCGATGTGGCACGCAGTGCCGGTCTTAGAAGGCCGACAGGAGTGGTGGTCACGAGAGTCGTACCGAATAGTCCGGCTGAAAGAACTGGAATAGAGCCTGGTGACATAATTTTTCAGGTTGGGAATAGGCGAATTCTGAATTCTTCCGAATTCCACTCCCTCGTTGCCGATGCAGCTAAACAAGGCTCTGTCATGTTCCTTTTGAGGGATGGGAAAAGCGGAAGGATAGGATATATCCTCGTTCCGTTGGAACGAGGTTGATTCTGATTTATTCCCGAGCACTACGTTACTCTTGCTTTATGGAAAGGATGGTCATTATGGAAAATTCGGCATCAACGCTACGGGATAATGAAAATGGAGGCGCTCTGTACAGACACAGTCCTTCTAAAGTTGCAGAAAGTGTGCTCCAGCGACTCGTTATTGTTGAGGTGAAGGTGAAGGAACTGCAGAAAGTAGTGGCTGAAGAAAATTATTGTGTTGGAATATTGAAGCAGATTTCTGCTCTTCGATCTGCTCTCAACAAGGTCAGTCAAATGATCTTAAAAAACCATTTGGAAGGTTGTGTTTCAGAATCGCTGGTGGATGGCAGTTTACAGAGTAAAGAAAAAATTCGCGAACTTATAGAAGTTATTTCCAAGAGTGAAACCTGAGTCTTTACACTCCTCGTATAGTTACAGTTGAGCATTGAATTGGAAATAGAGCTGAATCTTTTGATCGTATCAGGCAGGGAGGGTTAATTCATGCATATTGATCCTGTTTGCGGTATGGAAGTTGACGGTAAGCACAAGTTCGAATACTATAGGAAAACTTATTATTTCTGTTCGAAAAAGTGCAGGGAAAGATTCTCAAAAAATCCAGAGTTGTTTATTTCAACCATCATATTGCTAAATCCCAGTAGTTGTATTGCGTGTGGGAATCAAATAAAAGATGGTCTCTACATGAACAATAAGGGACCCTATTGTTGTGAGCGATGCTATTTCAGGGACAGGTTATTGGGGGATGTGATCGATAAGATTGAGGGTATTTATCTTTCCATAATTGAATCGTTCATCGAGGCAATTGACGCAAGAGAACACGAGGTAAAAAGTCATTCAATAAGAGTGTCTCAGCTAAGCGTACTGCTTGCTAAACAGATCGGTGTATGGGGAAGAGACCTTATCGACATTTACTGCGGCGCACTACTCCATGATATCGGTAAGATTGGTATTTCAGATGAAATATTATTAAAAAACACGATATTATCCAGAAAAGATCAGTTGTGTATGGAAGAACACCCCGAAATTGGCTACCGAATCCTGTGCCACATTGAGTATCTGTCAGGGGCAGCAGAAATCGTTCTTTCCCATCATGAACATTACGACGGTTCTGGTTACCCGAGAGGACTTGAGGGAGAGGAAATTCCCATTGGAGCCCGGATATTTGCAGTTTGTGATACGCTGGATGCCATCACTGTTGATAGGCATTACAGGGAGGCCATCCCTTTTGACCAAGCGATGGATTATATTAATTTTAATTCGGGTATACTCTTCGACCCAGGGATCGTGACTATACTTTTCCTTTTAGAGAATGATATGAGAGAGTTCGTCGAAGATCCTATATCTTAAAAACATTTCTAAATAGGTTCATAATAGCGATATGGCCTTTTTTGCTACCATTAAGCTTCATCTCAGAATTGGCCCGTAGTTTAAATTACTTTCCCATCTCTATATTTTATAGCGAAATAGAACGGTAGGCTCAGGAAAAAGGGGACAATATTGAAAGACACCCTATAAATGAGTATTGCACTGAGAGCAGTCTCCAAAGGAATGTGAAGTGCGGTGTATGTTAAAACCATCAAGCCTTCAAGCACTCCCACACCACCGGGTATCATTGAAATTATGGCCATCATCTGGCCGATGGTAAACCCGACTATCAGTGATCCAAGATTAATGTTATGATTTACGGATAAAAAAGATAAATACATCACATACAGCCAGACGGTCCAGGCGAGAATGGTTACGCCAAGTGTAGAGCTGAGCATTCTGGGACTTTTTTTAAGGCTCGTGAAGCCTTTGATAAAATCTTCAATGAAACTAAGTACCCCTGAAGGGTGGAAGGTCACTTTTTTCGTGAAATACTTTATAAATTTGTTTAAAAGTTGAAATACTATTTTTACCGATTGAAATCTAAACGATTTCCAGAAAATTTCGAGATAGAATCCTGTAAAGAGAAAGACAAAGAAACATACAGCTATGATAATGGGAGTGA
>CAYFYU010000155.1:0-7784 GCA_964347455.1 uncultured Spirochaetota bacterium
TCCTTATTAAAACCATAAGTTGTCTTGTAAAAGCGCGAAAAAGAGAGACTTTTTCAACAGCCCCTCTGAGCTACTTCAATTTATTGTTATTGCACAGAGTGTTTAATTAATTTTATGGTAAATAGTTCCATCTTTAATTACGAGCTTGATATTTTCTTGTTTAGTTACGAGGCTGATGTTTTTTATCACATTACCTTTGATGACCAGGATATCTCCTCTCTTTCCATTCTCAATGGTACCTACATCGTCATGTATCCGCAAACACTCGGCTGAATTCCTGGTTGCGATGCAGATTGCCTCGACAGGATTCAGGCCTAGTTCAACCATATATTCAAGTTCTTCAGCGTTCCTGCCATGAGGGAAAAAAGGTACTCCACCTGCATCAGTACCCAAAGTAATTTTCACTCCCATTTTATAGTACTTTAAAAAGCTTTCCCTAAGTGCCTCAACCGCTTGTTTTGCTTTTAAAACGTAAAACTCCTGTAGGTTTCCCGCCTTGCCTTCTTCGGCTATTTTCCACACATAGCGAATTGTAGGTTCCCAAAATACGTTATTTTCGATCATTGCCTCAGCACACTCGTCGTTTAGCCAGAAACCGTGCACAATGGAATTGATTCCCGCTTTGATCCCCGTCATTATCGGGTCTGGACCCATAGCGTGTCCGATTGCCAATTTACCTCTTTTGTGTGCCTCTTCGGCTGCAGCTTTGGCCTCATCGAGAGTTACTTCCCGGATTCTTGAATCGTCTGGTTCTTCAAGACCTTTTCCCAAGGTAACCTTTACCGAGTCTGCTCCGTATGAAAGTTGTATCCGTGCACCCTTTCTGAAGCCATCAGCGCCATCACAGCGCATTCCAACACAATTGGTCATATTAGACCAGGGTGGAAGAAAATAGGCGTGCCCACCTGTGGTTGTTAAATGGTAGCCAGTTGCAAATAATCTAGGACCAACCAGGATTCCATCCCTAATACCGTCTCTCAGCGCCATTTCAAACCAATCGTTCCCGTCACCACCGGATCTAATTGTTGTTATTCCCATCAGCAATGTTTTTTTTAGGTAATCCACTGCCTGCACACAGCGAATTACACTTGATTTGAAAATATCTATAAATACGTTTGCATGGCCATCATCGATAAGATGTATATGTGTATCAATAAGCCCGGGTAGGATAGTACAGTCTTTTGTATCTATGACTTTCATGTTTTTAAGAGAGATATTTTTCTTATCTCGAGGTCCTACACTTTCAATTGTAGTACCGTTTAAGATTACCAATGGATCGTGTATGATTTCCTCTTCTTTTCCTGTAATCAATAGACCGCCGCTCAATGCAATTTTTTCGCCCATCCGCATATCTCCCTATTTATCCGTTGTTAGGGGCTTCCTACACCCTTGATGCTCACCTGGCAAAATTCTATTTTTCCACTTGGCCCTTGGAATTCGGCTTCCTCGAAATAAGGTATACTTTTCAGGGTAAATAACTGCTCGAGTGGGGGGGAGACCATAATAAATAATGTTTTATGATCATCGCCACCTAATGTACATGAATATGCCTGTGCTGATACAGAAACGCGCTGTGAAATTTTACCGCCTTCGTGTACCCGAAAAACACCTCCACTCACGGGGGATGCAACCCATACCGCACCTTCTTCATCAAGGGTCATACCATCTGGTGTCATCCCCTCGAGCTTGGCCCATGTTCTTCTTCTTGTAAGTGAGCCATCCCCCTTAATATCAAATGCGGTAAGGCATTCGCCCAATGTCTCGCTTACTATCAGGGTTTTGCCATCTGGTGTGATTACCATACCATTTGGAAATGCCAGAGTATCTGCAACGATCTCCGCTTTCCCGTCAGGTGAAACGGTGATAATTTCGCCTGGTGCAAATGGATCTAAAGATTCAAAATCAAACCCAAAATTACCTATATAAGCTCTTCCCTGCGCATTCACAACCATATCGTTGCAGTTGAAACTTGCGAGATTCCAAAGGTTGGCGACTTCCTTAAGCTCTTTTCTCACCAACTTGAGAAGCCTTCGGTCAGCCATTGAAACAATCATCAAATCTCCATCTGGAGACCAACCAAGACCTGAGGGAGTTCCTCCAACCTCGACGATTTTAGTTGTGTTACCTTCAAGGTCTGTTGTCATAACAGACTTTTCTTCCATATCAGAAAACCACAATTTACCATTATACCAGCGCGGGTCCTCAGGGAATCCCAGTCTATCCACTAATATCTTCGTTTTATATTCCAAAATTTACTCCTCAATAAAATCAATTTGGAACTCGGTGGCTGCTGTTGTGACAGATGCCTCTATTGTGTAATAGGATATTCTCCATAATCTTTTATGGCATCAGCCATCGCCAGAACGTTCTCCGGCTTACAATAATCAGCAAGCGTCATAGCAGAGCTAATAATATAGCCACCATTCTTCCCCGCTGCTCGAATTCGCTCACCAACCTCTGAAGTCACATCATCGGTTGTACCTCGCGTCAGTGTATAATGGAGGTCTACGTTACCGACAAGGCACAATTTTTCGCCATATTTTTCTTTGACCTCAGCGATATCCATAACATCTGGCTGTATAGGATGGATCGCATTCATATCAAGTTCTATTAAGTCGTCCAGAATTGTAGAGATATTTCCATCGCTATGGAACACCCAGGGTTTTTTAATGGTTTTAGCAACATCTTTCATGTAGGGTAGGAAGAACTCTCGAAATACCCTGGGTGACATGAATGGCCCCTTGTTCCATGCCAGATCGTCCATAACCCAAAAGAAATCAAAAGAGCTTTCGTTTAAATGGCTGATTGTTTGAATTGCCCAATCAGAAAATTTTTCATGAATTTTATGAATAAGTTGCGGATTGTCCTGTAATGCGTAAGAAAAGTTCTCTAATCCCATGCTTTGCAGTGTCGCACCTGTTCCAAGATCAAGTCGCGCAAATACCGCAAAGTCCTCGCGATATTTCTGGATCCAATGTTCGACACGCTCATACCTCGAAGGATGATTTGGATCAGGTATCAGTGTTTTAAAAAGAGAGAGGGAGTCCTCAGTCTCAAGAAGCCGTTTAGTGAGAAAATTTCGACCGAGATCAGGATCAGCTGTTTCTGTAAGGTAGGTGTTGAAGAAATCGAATGTAACTTTTTCAGGGTAGTAATATGAAGAAACTGCAGTATCCAGGTCATGATCGTGCGGGGGAGTTTCGAATCCTCCCCTAATTGGGTATGTAGCACCAAAACCATCCAATCCTAATTTTCTACAGAGATCACCGGGGGTGAAATCTGTACCTCCCATCAACCGGATCTGAAGAGGCTCATCGATACCGTTTTCCACCCAGGGAACCCGATCTGGTTGTCCGTGGTTCAGTGCTATCAGTACTCTTTCTCTTGGCTTCATTTCGACTATCCCCTTTTACAAAATATAATCTTGAGAATATAAAATATGGAAAGAATTGATCCCGAGCAATGAGAATCATCTGGAAATCCGGTCTTTATGCCCCTGCTCGTTAGAGACCGAGGTATGCAGTTTTTACATGTTCATGCGTAATTAATTCCTGACTTGTTCCCTGCATTACTATCCGTCCGTTCTCGAGGACATACGCTCGATCGGCACAAGACAACGTCTGCTTAACATTCTGCTCTACAACGAGTATCGTTGTACCCATCTCTCTGAGCTCACGAATCACACGAAAGATTTCACGAAGATTGAGCGGGCTTAGTCCAAGACACGGTTCGTCGAAAAGGCACAGCTTGGGTTTCGACATCAGCCCGCGTGCTACGGCCACCATTTGTTGTTCACCACCGCTTAAAGTTCTCGCCAGCTGATCGCTTCTTTCTTCAAGAATGGGGAAGATCTGAAAAACCTCATTGAGGGTGTTATTTTTCTCTCCCCATACCTGGCGGCCGTAGGCTCCCATCTCAAGATTCTCACGAACTGACATTTCGTAGAAAAGTCTTCTACCCTCCGGAATGAGCGATATTCCCAACTCAACAATCCTGTGGGCAGGCAATTTGTCAATACGATTTCCCTGATAAGTAACAACGCCGTTATCAAGTGGTATCAATCCAGAAATAGCCTTTAGAATGGTGCTCTTCCCCGCTGCATTTGCACCAACCAATGCGACGATTTCACCCGCTTCAACATGAAAAGAGATATCCCATAAAACTTGCAGATCTTTGTACGAGGCATTTAAGTGTTCTGCAGAGAGCATCACTCTTCCTCCTCGCCTAGGTATACCTGTCGAACTAATTCGTTTGAAGCAATTTCTTCGGGTAAGCCTTCAGCAATCTTTTCACCGTGGTGTAAGACAAATACTCGATCGGAAACATCCATAATTGCCTTCATAATGTGATCGATAATAAATACCGTTAATCCCTGCTGTCGAATACGATTGATTAAATCAATCCCCTCCGAAACTTCAGTAGGTGTGAGCCCTGCCAGCACCTCATCCAAGAGAAGAAGACTCGGCTTCGTTGCAAGTGCTCTAGCGATTTCAAGCCTCTTTTGGGCAGCCATTGTCAATTCTGAAGGAGCGACATCTGCGTACTGTTCTAGCCCAACGAATTCTAACAATTTAATTGCATCACTCATTGCCGTGACGTATGATGGTCTTTGAGTTCCACCAAACAATGAAGCCAGCGCTACATTTTCAAGTACGGTCATGCTTGGGAATAATTTTCCGACTTGAAATGTCCGCGCAATGCCCATCTTGCATCTTTTTACCGTACTCATACGGGTGATATCGAATCCCTTGAACTCAATCTTACCATGTGCTACAGGCAATGCACCCGATATTAAGTTGAACAGTGTTGTTTTTCCGGCCCCGTTCGGCCCAATCAACCCGAGAATCTCTTTATTATCGAGGGAAAAATCGACGTTCGCAACTGCCGCCAAACCTCCAAAATATTTGCTTACATTTGTGGCTTGAAGAATCACTTCACGGGTAGCGTCCATGTTTTGTCACTCTTTTTTGTAAGTTTCCGAGAATATCTTTCTTAGATTATTCAGACGGCTGCGAATCCCCTTCGAGATATTTCCGGTAATTAATCCGGCGATTCCAGTCGGGATGAACAGTACCGTAAGCACCAGGATTAATCCTAAGAAGAGCCTGCTTACATAGGGGAATTGTACAAGTAGTACGTCTGATACCAGACCGAGTATAACTGTACCCATAATAGGTCCATATAAGACACTCATGCCACCAAACAGGGACATCATAATTGTTATGACTGTACGGATTGGGTCAAATGCAACATCTGCATCAATGTATGACCATCGTGTGGCGATTAATGCACCCGCGACACCTGTGAGGAAACAGGTGGCGGCGAATACGATGATTTTTACCACTGTAGTATTTACACCCATGTGCTCTGCAACGTCTTGACCGTCACCAATGCTTGTCAGTGCTAGGCCATAGCGAGAACGTCGGAGAACAAAGGAACCAAAAATCGTGATTGCTGCAAGAATGACCATATAACGATAAACAATTTCGTTATCGACGATCGGTATCCATCGACCAACAGTTCCAGTTTTATTTACTTCCCACCACATAACAAAGTGGCGTAAAAGCTCACTGAGACCAAATGTAAATATGGCAAAATAGATTCCCTTTATGCGTAGTGTAGTCAAGCCGACCAAAAGAGCCAGAAAGCTACTGGCAATGCCTGCTAGGATAATAACAACGATAAGTGGTAAATTAGGCTGTGCCTCCCAAATGATAGACGCTGCATAAACACCAACTCCAAAAAAGGCAGCGATACCTAATGAGAAATATTGGGTTGGACCGCAGAATATGGTCCAATTTACCGCGAGAACTATATACATGAAAATTGTACTAAGCAAAACGACGGACCAGGTAGATGTCCATTCTGGTATGACCAGCAATGCTCCTGTAATTACAACTGTAATCAGAATAGGAGCGAACCAGGTGGCACCGAACTTTCTCACTATACGATCGTTTAAGATTTGTGAAGAACTGTTCGTTTTTGATTCCATTGATTTACCTGCCAAGAATGCCAGTGGGCTTGATCAGTAATATCGCCAGGAACATCAAATAGAACGCTACAATAACAAGGCCAGGTTGAAGCGCTAATACAACCGCACCAATCAGGCCGAGAACGAGCCCACCAATCAAACTCCCGAGAATATTTCCGAGACCACCAAGCACGATGATGACAATTGCAATGACGGTATATTGAAACCCCATCGTTGCAGAAACGGGAAACATCGTGCTGAGAATTACACCTGCCATTCCCGCCAATACACCGCCGATTGCAAATGTATGGCCGTACAATGAGTCTACGTTTATCCCCATCAGGCTCGCTGTCTCAGCATCCTGCGCAATCGCCCTTACGGCTTTCCCGATGCGCGTTATTCGGAGCAGTATATAAAAGACGAGAGAGAGTACGATCGACGCAGCGAAGGCAACGAGTCTATTCGCTTCAAATGTTGCACCCACTATTTCAACCGGCTTTGAAAGAAATGAATATGCTTTAATCCTCCCGCCCCATGCGAGAACTGCAAGGCTCTGCATAATAAAGATCAACCCATAGCTGGCTAGTATTGAATATCCGGCAAAAGCATCTAAGTTTTCTGATTTTGACCGAATTGGTTGAAAGATTATTCGATGCATAACCCAACCGAGAATATACATAGTTGGAATGCAAAGAATTAAAGATAGGATTGGATTAATACGGTACAGTGTGAACATCCAAAACCCGATGAATCCGCCAACCATGATGAACTCACCGTATGCCATGTTCAACACCCGAACCACACCGTATTGTAGGTTTAAACCTACCGCTGCGAGAGCATATATCCCGCCCATAACCAGGCCAGCAATGATAATGTCAAGGAGATTAACTCCCATGTGTTATTCTCCAAACATTTTTGATTTAACTAACCCCGGGCGTGTTGACCACTGAGAAGTAAATCAACTCGCCCGAGGGAAGGGGTCATCCAATCAAACTTAATTGGATATTGTGATGTGAGTTACACATGATTATGGCCATTCTGGCTTGGGATGAATGAGTGGCGCCGATGAGATATCTTTTGGCCAGACAACTTCAAACACGCCATTCTGCCACTGACCAAATACTGGAGGGTAAGCTCCGTCTGGATCTCCAGTGTACACGTTTTCCCCGTTTGTGAATTTCACTTTACCATCGATGGTATCAAACGTTGTATTTGCAATGAATTCGCGTTGAGCTTCACGATCAAGCCCAGCTTCCCGAAGAACATCTTCCCACATCTGAAGAGAAGCCCATGTAATTGCGGTATCCCACGCAGGTTCTCTGTTCCACCTCTCCCAGAAGTCATTGTAAAATTGTTTCGATCCTCGGGTATCCCAGTTTTCATTCCAAGCACCTTCACTGAGCATTCCCTCAGCAGCATCTGCACCAAACCTATCTCTTTGCAGCGGGTATCCAGACAGAGCGTTGTAGAATAATTTAGGATTGAAATTAATCACCTGCAGCTGCTGTTGGATCAGCATAGCGTCTTGAGGATAAGAAATGGCAAGAAGTGCATCAGGGTTTATATCCTGAATTTTCTTGAGTAAAGGTGAAAGATCGGCAACACCCAATGGATAGCTTTCAATAAGCTTAACAGCGATTCCCTCCCTTGCAAGAAGAGGTGATACGACCGCAGACTGATCAATGCCGTATGTAGTACCTACGAAAATGACGGCTGCCGACTCAACACCAACATCCTTCAGAAGTTTGAAAAGTTCAGTCCCCACCACAGAGGCGGGGTTCCACATTCCGAAGTAGTAATTGAATTTACCTTC
>CAYFYU010000156.1:0-7778 GCA_964347455.1 uncultured Spirochaetota bacterium
TTGAGCGTGCAATCCGCTCTCCCTGGGGAAGGGTGTTACGAGCCATTCGTGAGGACGAGGTATCTGCATCTATGAGTGGGAAAGATATTTCAAATTTTAAGATGCAGTCTTTTGTCTTTGGTGCAATGGTAATGGGTATTGGCGGAGGACTCTATGCTCATTACGTTAAAGCAATTTCACCCGATGTCTTTACTCCCCTTTATGGAACTTTTATAATTTGGGTTATGGTAATGGCTGGTGGAAGCGGTAACAATAAGGGGGTTATACTCGGGGCCTTTGTTATTTGGGGTATCTGGATAGGAACCCAATTCATGACCGACTTCCTTCCCTACACCTTAAAAGCCAGAGCTCCCTATATCCGTTTTCTTATAATTGGGATTATGTTAGAGATTATTCTTATTGGCAGACCTCAGGGACTTCTCGGAGAAGAGAAAGGGGTCTCGAAATTGCTTGAATAGCTTTTAATCTGGAGAAAAAATAGAGGCTCACTCCTTGACAGGACCTTCGTTCCTTGACAGGACCTTCGGGATTGAGCCCCTATCTAATCATTTCTATTAAGGCTCTACCATTTCAATAGTTTCAATACTTCCTCCACTATACTTCCAGATCTCGATGGGTGTGATAACATCACCCACCCTATCAAAATCGACCGATCCAGCTGCCCCTTCATAATTGATTTCCTTACCCTGTGCCAACAGGCCAAAGGCCTTCTTGAACTCTCCAGGCATTATTACTTCGCCACCAGGACCGGCAACTTCACGAAGGTTATCGCGTATATTCGCAGGTGTCAGATCCTTGCCTTGTTGTGCAGTTGCATAGGCGGCTAATCCTATGACCGCCATAGCATCATAGGCATTGGTAATAAAGGGTAATGGAGGCAGCTCACCAAACTCTTTCTCATAAGCTACATTAAAGAGGTCAAGTGGTTTCCCTCCTAGTGTACCAGGAGCAGTACCCATCATACCTTCAATGTTTTCAGCCCCAAGAGCCGCTATAATATCCTGTGATTTGGTACCATCACAGAAGAAGAAACTCCTGTAGTTAAAAAATTCAATTGCTTCCCTTAGGTATATCTTTGCATGTTGAGGGTAACTGTAGGCGCCAAGGGCGTCGGGATTGCCAGCCAGTGCTTTTCGAAGTTCAGCAGTGTAGGACTCAGCTTCTTTTTCATCATGGGGAACCATAGCAAGTACCTTTCCCCCTTTTCTCTCAAAGGACCACTTGAACAACTCTGCCAGCCCCTGACCATAAGGATTGTTTACATAAATTATAGAGGCTGTTTTAATCTGTTTTGAAGCCATATCACCGGCGACTACACCTTGCAGTGCATCAGAAGGGCAGGTTCGGAATAAAAAATCTTTTCCCTGATCAGCCGGTAATGCTGTAATCAAGGGAGATGTTGAGGCAGGTGAGATTTGAATCACATTGCTGGGAACGGTAACTGATTCAGCCACAGGTACTGTAACTCCACTTGCCAGGGCTCCAATAACAGCCACAACCTTATCTATTTCAACTAACTTCCTGGCAACATTGGTTGCTGGAATTGTAGAGGTTTCTGAGTCGTCATGGATGAGTTTGATCTCAAGGCCTGCCTCACCCAACTGTTGAGCAGCAAGAACGATTCCGTTTTGGAGATTCGGACCGAACTCTTTCAAAGCACCGGTGTGAGAGAGTAAAGTCCCAACCTTTAAAGCCTCTGGTTTTTTCTCCCCGCTACCGGCAAAGACACTCTGAACAAGAGTGAGGGAGAAAATCAGGATAACGATAAAAACAATAATTCTTTTCATAATAAAACCCCCTTATGGTGAAGATAGTCCCAAATGGTATATGGTAATGAAAAAATTGTCAAGCTGAATTAGCAACCAAAATTTCCCTATTTTTGAGCGGTTTTGCATGAAAATTATACCTCTATGGCAACAAATCTGCCAGGTAACGAATGGATCGGCTGAAAATTCTTGATCCAAACCCAATTTTCTCCGACAATCAGTGTGGAGGCTAAAATTGCAATTGGAGTATCGATCAAAATGAGAACTCATTTCTCCTGCTGGCTGGTCGCCTGTTTTTTTACCGCTCTTGTGTTTCCAGGAATCGTGCACACCCAGACCTATTCCATAAAGGAGGATCCGCTCTGGATGAAAGCTGTCCGGATAGCAGCCGAGAACGACAACTGGGTCCCTGGATTTGTCATACACTATGAAGAGGTGTACTCACGAATAGGTATACGTAATGAAACAACTGAAACACATTCGTCCCTTCAGAGATATACGGGGAAGAATGTGGAAGCCGTTTTCAAAAAGGTGATCCAAAACGGTGAGGACATAACTAACCAGTTCAAAGAGGAATTTTATGAATCTATTATCCTTGAAGAGCAGGAGTACACAGTTGAGCATCCCTTCAGGGTTTCGACGCAGGAGCTGACCGATTATCGGCGACTACACAAGAAAAAGGTCATAGATGGCAAACGCTGTATATTGTACGTTTTCACCTATTATAATGAAAAAGGAGAGTGGAAAGGTAAGGCGTGGCTCGATGAAGATACCGGAATACCGCTCGTTGTCGAGGGGATCCTCCAATCGGTACCACTGGAGGAGAGGTGGTATATCATTTCGAGCCTCGAGGTAAAGACAGCTTATACCTCAACCAGTAACGGCGATTGGTACCCCCAAGAGGTAATCGTTGATTCACACATAGAGGTTGGGGATAAACTTTTTGGAACCTATAAGAGCAGAGTAAAAGAAACCTATAGATTGAGCGAGTACTGGCGATACGATTAAGATGATCGGGATACGTTTTTCAGGGACCATATCTCAAGGGGTGCCTGAAAGCTTCACTCTCAACTTTCAGTTCCTCAATGGTCGGCCGTGATTCAAGTGCCCTCCTGATAGCTGCTCTCATTGCTTTGTAGTTGTTCCACCGAATCCGATACCGGTTTGAAGCACCTGGATGAACAAAAACATTGGCGACCATAACGAGCTCGTCGACAATTCCTCCGGGCAGCTCGCCTACATCGATACAATCCCCAACTGCCTTGAGTATTCCATCCTTCGCCTCTCCATAGATATAGGATTCCTGACGATCAGACCGTATGGTTACAGTCGGAACGATCAGAAGCCTGGGTGAATCACTGATCTTTTTTGGTTTTGACCTCGAGTCCGGTCTCATCAAAGCCTTATCAACTGCATCGGCAACAGGTCCTCTTCTGAGTCCGATCAGCAGGTCGATATGAGCGACCTCAGTTTGAGGCGGACCTGAAAAACCTTCCCCGGTTTTCAGGGTAAAACCGGTTATCCTTTCGGGTGTCTCGGGTACTGCAGGATAGGGCGAACTTATTTTCCTGCCGTCACCGAGATCAAACTCGATCTCCTTGAGCGGGATCTTTCCGAGTTCGGTGAGGTGACTCCGGACCTCTTCATAGTCTTCGCGTCGAAAATTACCGCCCCGCATAATAGGTTTTCTGGAAAAACCGACTCTGTACCCCATCATGCGCAGTGCCTCTTTTACCGCCTGTGTTGCACCGGTTCGTGCAACAATGCGGGCCAGCTTCTGATTTTGTGCCTGTAGCTCCTGCGCCTTATTCAGATCGCCTGATATTACGGCGTTATAGATTTCATTCCAGATGTCAGGGATGATATTTCCGCTGGAAAGTATAGCACCGTCTGCACCAGCGGCAAGTGCGGCGGTCACGATCTCATCATGCCCCACCAGAATAGCAACATCGTCACGTACCTTTTCCAGCATCGCCTCGATAAAAGGCATGTCGCCGCTCGTATCCTTTATTCCCACTATATTGTCAAGTTTGGCAAGACCCTCAGCTGTCCACCACCTAAAGTGTGTTCCTGTACACTGGGGGATATTATAGAGAATTATCGGTATACCTATTTGGTTGATCCTCTCGTAGTGATCGTAGATCTCATTATATGAGGGTCTTATGAAATAGGGTGCGGCGACGAGAACAGCATCCGCTCCCTCTCTCTTCACCTTTTGGGTCAAACGAATGGTTTCTTCGGTTGACGGGCAACCTGACCCCATTATTACAGGGTACTTTCGTTGAGTTTCTTCAAGAGTAACCTTAAGAATCTCAAGCTTCTCCTCATAGGAAAGGTATATAAACTCACCGGTGGTACCGCAGGCAACGATGCCATTTACATGAGGGAGCATGAACCGGAGTAGCTCACGGAAGACATCAAAATTTATTTTATTGTCGCTCGTGAAGGGAGAGACCACTGCGGGAAATATACCTCTCAGCCATTTGGGTTTCTTCGACATTCAGTCTTCCTCTATTACCGAACGAAAGGCTGCAGCTAATGCGCTGCGCATAGCCTGATACACATTTTGGAAGAGAGTGTGATGATTTGTGGCCTTTGGATGAACACTGAGACAAACGAGCATCAGGTCACTCTCCATCGAATCCTCGCTGATTTTTCCGGAGAGGATCTCATCTAGAATTGCTTTACCAACTCCTGCCTGCCCGGGACCATAAACCATATTAGCCTGTTTCAGATTTTTTAAGGGAACCATGGGAACGATGAGTGTTGATGGACGTATCATGAGATTGGGTTCGAGTATTGCGCTCAATGCCTCAAAATTGTGTCTTGGGTGGGTGAAAAGTTCAGCAAAGGGGCGGGCAATCGCGCTCTCTTTCGACCCCTTTATTAGATCCACCTGTACCTTTTCTTCACCCTCGCCTGCCTGCCCGGAACCAGCAAACAAAGAGCTGTTCTCTATTGCCTGCGATGTGATGCCGATGACCTCAAATCTGGATTGAAGATCACCGGACGGAAAAAGGACATCAAACCGGAGCGGTTTTATCTTTCCCAGCTTTTGGAGCTCCAGTTTTATTTCTGCCATAGTTTCATGGAGTAATGAACCGCCGATCTTCAAGGGCCTTCTCGAAGTTCCCACCTCTATCCCTATCATACGGAGTGCTGCTTTGACAGCAAGCCCCGCCCCATGAGATCCGAATATTCTCACCACCTTTTGAAGAGAGCGCTGAATCTGCACTGCTTCATCAATTCTACCATCACGAGCAGCACTGTAAGCCTTTTGCCAGAGTTCGGGAAATACGTTCGCACTCATCAAAATTGCCCCGGTACAACCGCTCATGAGGGATGGTACTGTAACTTCATCGTTTCCCACTAATACATCTATTCGCCCCTCAACCTTCTGGAGAACATGCAGCGTATAACTGAGATTACCGGAGGTATCCTTCAATCCCACGATACGGGGAAGCTCACAAAGGTCTTCAATTACTTCGACAGGTAGATACTCCCCAACGGTCTGTGGAATGTTGTACATGATAACCGGTATATCAACTTCCTTCGTTAGCTCATAGAAATGCTGGTAAATTCCCTTTGGCGAGGGATGAAGAAAAAATGGGGTAGTCACCAAACAGGCGTTAGCGCCGACCTCTTTTGCACGCTTTGCAATTTCGATAACCTGATGCGTTGCAGGTGCAGAAACACCGGCTATGATCGGTTTTCGTCCTCCAATCTCTTGTACAACAATCTCAAGAACCCTGATATTTTCGTTTGGTGTGAGGTAGGGAAACTCTCCTGTTGTTCCGCAGGTGACAAAGCCATCCACATTCTCGGAAAGGTATGTAACGAGGATACGCAAACCTTCTTCATCGATGTTCTCGTCTTCTGTGAATGGGGTGACCAATGGAGGAAATATTCCCCCAAGCCATTCGCATTTAACAGGCATGTTTTTACCTAACTACGACTTTTGAAGTTCATTGAGGGTATTGATAAAATCTCCCGCACGCATGATATCGAAAAACATCGAGGTGTTGTTTTTCATAACGATTTGAACGACTGGTTTTGAGAATAGCTTCATCATTGGTGAGAGGATCCTTGTGTTTTCACTGTCAACATAGCCTGCAATGCAGTTGAGGGCGCTGTTTCGCGAGATTATCTTTGATTCATTTATGTCAGCAATATCAAAGCTGAACTCTGTTTTCTCATACTTCTGTTTTCTTGAAATAAGCTTTACGAGCCAGTTTTCTTTTTCAAAGTCTTCAAAGTATACCCTATCGTTGATAGTGTATATCAGACCTCCATTGGTGACATGCCGGTCGGCGGATCTTCCGAGAAAGGTAGCAAAAGTGTAGAAACTTACCTTCCCGCCCTTTTCGGCTTCCTTTTCTTTCCAGAAATTTCTTGCCTCTTCTTCCATATCCCTCATGCTCAGCCTCCCGAAAAGTGCGTTCCCTCAGATATACGTTGTACCAATGGTGTTTACATAGAGTATAGTATCGAGATTAGTCCACCGTCAATTGCGATAATTAATGATTGAAGCAACCGAATTAATTTTAAAATTTTGATTGCGGCTGAAGCAGCGCCATGTCATTATAGTGTGAAAATACTTAAGAGGAAACGTGCCGAAGGTCTCGCAGAGGACGAAGGTCTCGCAGAGGACGAAGGTCCTGATAAGGGAGGTGACATGGAAAAAAGAGAGATAGAAAAAATTCGACAAACCATAGAGATACAGGGGATCTTTTCCGGTCATGAACATTTTCTGGAATTGGAAAACACACAGATCTTTGGTGTCGAAACACTCATCAGCAACAGCTACCTCGATACGGAGTGGACATTTGCTACACCCGGACATAAAAGGGAAGAGAGACAAAAATTTCTCGATGATTTGAAGGGGAAGTCCTACCTCGTCTGGTTTAAGAAGAGCCTTAAGCGAATCTACGGTATTAAAGAAGAGCTCACAGCAGACAGCTGGGAGAGGTACGGAGAACGAATACGAGAGGAAAGAATGGATCCCGGATTCGTCTCCAGGGTTTACAAAGAAAACTGTGGTTACTCGAGGGTGATCCAGGACAGCTTTTGGGACCCGGGTGCATACCCAAGGGAGCTTGGGTTTTTCCATTCAACATTTCGTATCAACAGCTTTCTCTACGGCTATCGAAATGATTCTGCTGATCACAATGGAAACAATGCGCGAAACCTCTATAAAATCGACACAGATGATTTGGATGAATATGTCGCTGTTATGGAGAGGGTGATCAAAACAAAAATGGATGACGGCTGTGTTGCATTGAAATCCGCGCTCGCCTACGATAGGAGGATTGGATTTGACAGGGTAGACAAAAGGGAGGCGCAGCGGATATTGAAAATGAAAAAAAAGCCATCCGAGGAGGAGGCGAGGGTGTTCGGAGACTATATCTTCCATCAGATATGCCAGATTGCCCAGGCGTACGATATACCCTTTCAAATCCATACTGGACTCGGACTCCTGTGGGGTTCGGATCCGATGAATTTTGAACCGATCATTCGTGAGTATGGTGGTGTTCGATTCATACTCTTCCATGGAGGCTTTCCCTGGTATCAGAGTATTGGAGGCCTGCTTCACAACTATCCCAATGTGTATGCAGACCTCGTCTGGCTTCCCTTGATTTCACCGTCGGCCGCTATTTCAGCACTCCATCAATGGATCGAAGTAGCGAACTCAGCAGACCGCATAATCTGGGGAAGTGACTGCAGAACCCCTGAAGAAAGTTACGGCGCAGTTCTTGCTTTTAAGTTTGTTCTCCTATCAGTCTTCACCGAAAAGGTTCAAGTGGGGTACTTCGATATCGACACCGCCAGGGGCCTTATAAGGCAGATCGTACATGATAATGCACAGAAAATCTACTTTGGTACTGTGAAAGAGGAGGCCGGAGGTTCCGTCTAGGGCCGAAGGTACTGTCAAGAAACGAAGGTGCTGTCAAGTACCGAAGGTGCTGTCAAGAACCGAAGGTGCTGTCAAGAACCGAAGGTGCTGTCAAGTAC
>CAYFYU010000157.1:0-7714 GCA_964347455.1 uncultured Spirochaetota bacterium
TTTTCTTCCCTAATCCTAACATAACATCTGGACCAGTTTTTGGGGGGCAGGTCACGCCCATCATTATTCATTCCTTATAATTGATACAAGATTAACAAGTATAGAGCAGGATTTATTTCGGTGAGATCGCAATTATTTAGGTATCATTTTTCTGTTAATTTTGTTTTCTGATTTTAGACTTTCTATCATTCAATTTTTTCTTCTACCACATCATTATTCAATATGTTACACTGTATTACAATCAACTGCATTTATCACTAAATATTGAAGCTGCAATAGAATCTATCAAATTTTGTGGTTCTTCTTCGCCATATTTATTATTCTTGATATATTTCCCTCTATATTTAAAAGCACTTCCTCGTTCGCCAGATTCATCAAGATTCACTTCCATTTTTTGTTTTTTACAGTCATAGTTCCTTGATAATTCTTCAAGTGCTTGATGTATTCCTGAGCCATGCTGAGCTCCTTCCTTAACTCTAAAACATATTCTAGAGGGTATTCCAAGTTCTTCAGCAAGTTGCCGATGGATAACCTTACCCAATCCGGTGTTACAATTAATTTTAAGCCGTGGATTGATCATCATTGATATTTTAATAACTTCGGGATCGAGGAAAGGGAATTTGAGCTCAACTGCATGCCACATGCTCATTTTATCTTCTCTTTCCAGTGTATCTTTGTAAGCGTTATTAATGTCATCCCACATATTATCTAAGAGTACTTTTTCTCCCTTGTCTTTATAAATAGGCGGATACCATTCATAACCAGCGAACAGCTCATCAGCTCCTTGACCTGACAGCACCACTCTTATCCCTTCTGACTTGGCTAATTTGAGTGCAGCAAACATAGGAAGAGCTGCTTCTATTTGAAGAAGATCTCTATCCTCGATTGCTTCAACAACTTTGGGAAGAATTTCTAAAATTGTATCATGATTTAAAAACCTTATTTTGATAGGAATTCCTAACGACTGCGCAGCAATTTTAGCATTAATAAGATCGGCAGAACCCTCTATACCCCCAGTATAACCGATAACCTCAGGTACAATCTCTTTAGCAATACTTGCAACTAAAGAAGAATCGACTCCTCCAGAAAGAAGAACTCCAACCTTTTCTTGACCAACTAATCTCTTTTTAACAGCATTGACCAAAGTTACCCGATATGCTTCCATTGCATTCATTTTATCTTGATAATAAATAGGGACCTTTTTCATTTTATCAATTATTTTTCGATAATTATTGCTATGATTAATCTCTATAAGTTCTCCAGGTCTTAATCTTTTTGACGCAATTCCAATTTTCCACAAAGACCTTTTTTCGGAAGCAAAGGCTATAAATTTTTTATTTTCTCCATAATAAACCGGTTTAACGCCGACTTTGTCCCGGTATATTGTTATTGAATATTTATCCATTAAGGCTAAGGTGTATACACCATCAATGAGATGTACAGATTGCATAACTGCTTCCCTTGTGTTTCCATCGTAATTTTTCTGAAATAGCTTAAATAGATTCTTGCCATTTCGATATAAATTCTGATTGTCCATAAACGAATTATTTTGGTTCAACAAATTATAAACTTCACCGTTATATATTAGCTTGAGATCAGTTCCAGTTGTTTCAAATGGCTGTTCTTCGTTAAATATGGTATTTCTTAAACTCAAATGTCCTATCGCTTTTAAAGCAGAATTATTATTAATCTTGGAATATAGTTGTCGAATATCTTCTCCAGAATGAGTTTCATCACCATATGTTATACTTACACCATCAGGACCTCTGTGGGAGATTACTTTTAGCATTTTGACAAGTGGATCAACTGCATCCTCACCATTTTTTGATACCACACCACCTATTGCACCCATTAAGATTTACCTCCTCGTTTTATTTTGCCATTCTTATCTATTGTCTCAATGATTGGGTTATAAAGATGAGGTTTTCGATTTGGAAAAATATGTTCCATCTCACGCCATTCCCTAAGATCTTCACTATTGAGATCACCCGTAATGATAGTTTCGACACTGCCGGCTGAGGAAATAGTCCTTCCTTTTGCATTTACTATCATACTGTTCCCACTACACCCATCCTTGAGTGGTTTATTTACGTAAATTATAAATACCTGATTCTCACAAGCATTGGCTTGTATCCTAACCAATGATATTTTTACATCAAAATATGCAGGTGAAGCTGCAATAATAACTATGATTTCAGCACCCAATAGGGCTAATACACGACTTGTTTCTACGAAAGTTGAATCAAAACAGATCAAAATTCCTATCTTTCCCAAAGATGTTTCGAAAACTTCAAGTTTCTTCCCTGGATCAAACTTCTCTGTCCAGTGTACATGGGTTTTTCGATATCGAAATATTCGGTCAAATTCAATACAATAGGCAGAATCGTAGAGCTTTTCTCCTTCACGCTCAACACCCCCGAATATTACCGTAATTCTGTTTTGAGAAACATAATCGGAAATTCCATTAATAATTTTTTTATTCATTTGTGAAAAATAAAATTCTGGAAAAACAATAAGATCACATTCACTTTTTTTATCAAGAATCGATAAAAGCTTATCAAGGGATTTCTCATCTGATTTTTCTGATCTTACCTGAGCACATGCAACTTTTATCAGTTTTCTCATTGTTTTCTCCATAAACAGAATTCTGTCTCATTTTAAATGCTCATATTAATCACAATTTCCTATCTTACGTAATCTTCTAATTTATTATGCCTTTACTGAAAACCTTGATTAAAAGACGCACTCTCGGAAGCCCACAGAAAATACCCTCACCAGTGTTAATGCCACACTGAAAAAACTCCAATCGCAGCTTATTGATCCGAGAGTCTACAACTGGCTGTTTACCGGCGCCTGTGGAGTGCGCGAACGCCTTCTAAAAATCAACTACGATGTCCTGCGGAACGTCGTCGACAAGATCCCCCTGGCGAACAGCATCATCAACACGCGCACTGACCAGATTGCGACAGAGCTGCAGTTCAATCGCGTGGGCGAGGCCGTGACGTTCTGGGCGCTTGACGGTGCGACCATAAGTCGGGTGACGGAGGAAAGCGACTTCGAGAAGGGGATCCGATTTGTCCAGGAGATCGAGTAGCAGATATACAACAAGTACACCGTAGCCCAGCTCATATTCGACTAAAAGTAAAAGCGAGCGGATTACCACTTTCAGGGCTACGGATATTAGGCGGTGGAGCAGTGCGTCGACATGATTACCATGCTCCTGTTCGGCTACAATTACCTCAGAGACCAGCTCATCAGGGACCGAGTAACGAAGGGATTCATCTCGGTCATGGGGGATGTCGGCCACGAACAGTTGGACACCATACGTAGCTATTGGCATGCTGCGATGACCGGTGCCGGTAGTGCATGGAACATACCCATTCTGCCGTCGGGCAAGGAAGGCGTCAGATTGGACTTCTAGCTCCTCGCACACAACAACAGGGATATGGAATATCACAAGATGGATATACCGCCCAGTATAAGGAATATTAACCTCCTTATATCTCAATCCCATTTCCACTATCTTCAAGTTCATCTCAGACTCGATTAAAAAATTGTCTGACAAAGGTTATATTTTATTCCACGTTTCCCTCCACATACATCTAAATCCAGTTCATGGAGACCCCTTTAGGCCCAGTCTAGCAAGTCTAAAGAGGGACACAATAAATGGCTGATAAAAGATGTACAAAATTACTGGAATAGGTTTCTCCAAGAATGCGCCATAATTCTTAGTCCCAAGAACAATGTCATATCCTATCTGAGCTATTTCATTTTTTTTTAACTGATAACCCTAACCACGCTTTCTTACATTTATGACCTTTGCACCACATCTCTCAGCAATATCCGGGGTTCGATCTGTTCATGCATCAACAACAATAACTTCTCCTTCTCGCCATACTCTTTCTGGTATTCTGGTAAGCACGCTTTCAATTGATCCCTCTTCATTCAAAGTAGGAATGATTACACTATGATATACTATTCCCATGCTATACCCACCATACCTCTCTTTAATGATTTGTAACCTTCTATCAAATAGCTCTTATAATGTACTATTATACGATGTCAATGAGCTCTATATCGAAGATCAAATCTTTTCCTGCAAGAGGGTGGTTGGCATCTAATGTTACCTTAAATTCAGTTATATTTTTTACCTCAACTATATTTGTTTGTCTACTCTTTTGCTGTATTTTCAACCTCGTTCCAATATCTATGTCAAGATCATCCGGGATTCGATTCCGATCGACTTCCAGCACTAAATCATCACGGTATGGCCCATATGCTTGATGTGCTAGTACCATTATACTTTTCTTTTCACCATGCTTCATGCCTATTACAGCTTGTTCGAGACCTACAATGACTTCACCTTTCCCTATTGTAAACTGCAGATGACCTTTATTTTTTGTGGTATCGAATACCTTTCCATCCTTCAATTTAACCGTATAATGAATTTTTACTGTATCGCCATCTTTCGCCAATGCACTCTTCTTTAACATAGTTGCCTCCTCCACTTATTAAGCATCTTCTTGTATAATGAAACAATATTGTATTATGCTTTCATCAACAGGATGAGATCTCGTAGTACAATACCCATAACAAAAGCATCTATTATCTCGAGCAATCTCTCAAGCTTGCCTCGTACATGAGCCCTGTTTAGATTTCTCTCCATAGTATTGATAAAAATCAATAGTGTTACAAAAACACAAATTCTTATTCCAATATGTAATAAATCACTGACCAAGATATTTCCCATTTCCTTTTATTTATTTACGCTCAAAATATTGCATTCTCAATATTCAAAACTTTGTAACGCTTCTTTATTAACCTTTTTTAGTATTACTATGTAAAAGGTTAATGCAAACTCTCTGTGAATTAGCGTTGTTCTTTCGGGATTTCAACAATCTTTCCACAATCTGGGCATTTTCCTTTAGCACCTGCTGTCTTTTTCTCTGCTCTTAGTTTATGACCACAGTGAGGACAATTAAAATCAATATACTTTACATTTTTTTCTTTCATAATCAACCTCCAAATAATTTTTATATATGTAATATTTCTTATTATTATTTTTTTTAGGATAACAGAAAAAAGTGGACTATAGTGGTCATGGCGGAGATAAAAACTGGAGACTAACCTTTATTCTATACATCTTTTCCTGTAGAGTAATACTAACTTAAGTGGTGCTATCTTTACTATTAGCCTTATCAGGTTGATTCTGCTCATCAAGAAAATCAATAACATCGCTTGCAGTAGCTGAAATTGCTCCACTCGTAAGTACAGGTAAAACCTTAAGCTCTTCTGCATTCATCATTGAAGCAACTCTTTGGAGAGAAGAAAGAATTAAAGTTTGTTCCCATTCTTTGAGCTTTATAAATTCTTTTACAAAATACTCCTGTAATAATGAGGGATTCTTGTTAAGCTTTGTTAATCCTGATTCTGTAATATGTACAATTACCTTTCGTCTATCTGTATTGCTCCTATTTCTTGCTATATAATTCACTCTTTCGAGACGGTCTAAAACACTCGTTACGGTTGCTTGGCTGAGGCTCACATTTTCAGCGATTATACCTACGGTGGTGCTTTTCAGACGCGCAATCTCTTTCATAATAAGAAGTTGTGGTCCCGTAAGTCCGTATTTTTTCGCAAGATATCTCGAATGTATGTCTATAGCCCTTATGATTTGACGTAAGGTAATTAATACTTTCTCGTTAATGTTAATCACAGAATCCATTATTTAATTATTTATTTATTACAAAAATATATTGTATTCTATATAATTTGTCAATATATACTTTACTTTTTATAAAACAATATTATAATTCATTATATAATGTTAATTATTAAACTAGCGTTATTTTAATACTATGAAGTATACTAATACTTTAAATTATAAAATAATCATATTTATTTAGTGCTATATATATTTTATTATTTTCTTGTAAAAAAAAGTAACAAGGAGTCTTATCTGATTCTAAGCGGAGAGAATTGTAACGTTGTAAACGGTTCTGCATCATTCTATTGAGGCTTTTATAACATGTGAGACCTGCTCGATATTAGGTGGGTTTACGATAAACTACTCACTTCGCTGAGGTTATCTTCTATCAGATGAAAACACAGGTTCTGCCATGGAGGGCAAAACCAGTGACTTCGATATAGGAATATGTTGTAAACCTTGTAAAGTGAACAGCAAATTGTACTTGTTTTATGTACACCCGTCTGATAAAGATTTCGGATTTACCGTTTATATCACTCTCGGAAGATTTTCGGTATTATTGATGTACTCTTTGCACAGTATTTAAATGAAACTCTAAAGGAATAAAAGAGGGATAGATTTGTCTGTTGATAAAAAGTATTTCGATTTTATGTCTAGATTGGACACAGGTTCGTTATCAGTATATCTGCGTGAAATAAAGGAGATACCACTCTTAACAAGGGAAGAAGAGGTTCAGGTCTCCAGAGGAGCGAAATGGGGCTCGAAGGAAGCGAGGGACAAGCTCATAGAGGCAAATCTTCGATTCGTCGTCAATGTGGCAAAGCATTACCAGAATAAGGGCCTTTCGCTCAGCGACCTTATCAGTGAAGGGAATCTCGGTCTCATCACTGCTGTGGACAAGTTCGATGTGGATAAAGGCTATCATTTTATCTCATATGCGGTATGGTGGATCAGGCAGTCCATTCTCAAGGCTATCTGTGAGAAATCGAGAATGATTCGATTGCCACTTAATAAGGCGAATGAACTTGTACAGATCGAAAAGGCAAAGCAAGAAATTGAAAAATATAAAGAAGGGGAAGCTGATATTGAGGAAATAGCGGATTATCTGGATATCGATAAGAGCAGGGTAACCGAACTGATTAACGTTTCAAGGGATATTGTTTCACTAGAGACACCTCTTTCCTCAGCGAAAGATGCGAACACCGTCTCAGATCTGATTAAAGATAGCAAGGGAGAAAAGCCCGAGCGGGTGATAATCAATAGAAAACTAGAGGAATCGATCAAAGAGGTGCTGTCAACACTGAGTAAAAAAGAATCCAAGGTAATCAAATATCGGTTCGGCCTGGAAGGTGAAAGACCCCACTCCCTCAAGGAGATCGGTGATAAATACAATCTCACGAAAGAACGGATCAGACAGATCGAGAACAAGGCCATAAGCAGGCTGAGACATCCGACTCGAAGACGTAGACTGGAAAGTTACGTCAAAAAGTAATTCGTTATCAAAAGTTGAGCAAAACTCCTTCGTATGAAGGGGTTTTTTGTTTAGGCGTCCCGCGGTGCGCATTTCGAGATAAGGGGGAGTTTTCGTGGCTGAAGCTAAAAGAAATTAGAGAAATGAAGAAGACTTAGCGTTTATCAATATTGCCTATTTTGTCGATCATCATCTCACCTAGGAAAACAAACGTCGGCAAATGGTTGCCGATTTTGCTCTTAAATCTGGTAGCGTTGTACTGGACTTAGGATGTAGACCCGGATTATGGTCACCCATGCTTGCGGATGAAGTAAAGCCCAATGGGAAAGTTATTGGCATTGATTTTTCTCCAGCTATAATAACCTACGCAAATAACAACCTGGAAAACGAGCCTGACCAGCCCCCATACTTTGTACCACTTCAAGAGTTAGTATCACATGCGTAGATGTGAGGTGAAGCGGAGCGAAACCGAACACCTACGCTCCCATCGGGATAATGACCTCCGGGGCAGGAGGCCGATACCCCAATGAGCTATG
>CAYFYU010000158.1:0-7660 GCA_964347455.1 uncultured Spirochaetota bacterium
GATTCTGAAGAAAAGTAAGAGGGTAAAAGTTATGGTGGGTAGAACACCTCTTACCCAGGAATATGCTGGTAAGATTGGGTCTGCTGGTTTTTGCACCCGATGCATTGAGAACAATAAGTCCTGCAAAAGGATTAATCAAATGAGAATTACTAAAAACAAAGGAAATCTAAATGTATGTCCTTTGAAAATGTAAACTACTGAGGATATTAGAATTTCCAATTGAAGGGAAAATGATAATAATTGGTGAAAAGATCAATACAGTGCGCAAGAGTGTGCTTCGGGCTTATCAGGAGAAAGACAGTAAGTATATCTGCGATGAGGCAGTCCGACAGGTCAAGGCTGGTGCAGGTGTAATTGACGTAAATGCAGGAATTGATACAGATATAGATCCAGGTAATATGGCTTGGGCCGTGAATATAATTCAGAACGTTGTTGATGTTCCACTGTGCATTGACAGTCCTGATCCGAAGACGATTAAAGCCGGATTCGATGCCTCTCGTGATAAACAACGTACGTGGGCTAATTCTATAACGCTTGAAAAAAAGAGAATTGATGGTATTCTTCCTCTCGTCAAGGAATATCAATGTCCGGTTGTTGCCCTCTGCATGGGAAAGGAAGGCATACCTAAAACACCAGAAGGGAGAGTTGAAATTGCTAAAAGGCATGTGGATGTTATAGATAAGTACGGTATACCACTTGAAAATCTCTATTTAGATCCCTTAATAGAACCGATAGCTGTTCAAACAGACAGGGGGAAATTCTGTCTCAATACATTGAGACTAATTAAATCAGCAATTCCAGGGATTAAGTCTGTAATCTGTTTGAGTGCAATCTCTTTTGGCTTGCCAAAGAGACAGTTATTGAACAGGATTTACCTGCCACTTCTTATGTATGAGGGTATAGATGCAGTCATTTTAGATCCCTTGGATAGCGAGTTAATGATGAACCTGGAAGTAGCGAACACATTGCTTGGCAAGGATAAGTTTTGCACAAATTATCTGAAGTTATATCGGGATGGAAAATATACGCGTAGGGAAGACAATTGCTCAAAATAAGACTACTGTTGTCAGGATTTTGAAAAATTGTGGAGGCTTCCAGAAGAGTAAAGATGAGTTTTCGAGATAGTCTCAACTCAAGAAAATTTCTTGTTACCGTAGATACGATACCACCTAAAGGGACCGATATATCAGGGAACTTTAGAAGGATAGGTCCTCTGAAAGGGAGAGTAGATGGTGTAAATGTTGTAGATATGCCCAGCGCAGTGATGAGGCAGAGTCCTATACCACTTTGCTATCTTATAAAAGAGAAAGGATTCGAACCAATCCTTCAGATGACCTGCCGTGACAGAAATCGTCTCAGTTTACAAGCTGACCTTCTCGGCGCTTCGGTTTTGGGAATTGAAAATTTACTTATATTAGGTGGAGATAAAATCGAGCTAAGTGGTAATCCCAAAACAAAATCCGTTTTCGATCTCGACTCTTTGGATCTTTTGAGAGTAGCAAAAGGATTAGAAAATGGGCATGACACAGAAGGAAAGGAGTTGAGCGGTTCTCCCACGTTCTGTTTAGGAGCAGCTGTGGATCCTGGAGCAGATCCACTGGAGATTGAAATAGAGAAAATGGAGAGAAAAATATCTGCAGGGGCTGAGTTTTTCCAAACACAACCTGTTTTCGATATTGATTTGTTTACTAATTTTATGAAGAAGGTCAGTTATTTGGACACATTAATTATTACTGGCATCTTTCTTCTGAAGTCTGTTAAAATGGCTCGGTTTATGAATGAGAATGTTCCGGGTGTCAGTATTCCGAAAAGTATAGTCTCCGAAATGAATAATGCAAAGGATCCTTTAGAGAAGAGTATTGAGATCGCGGTCCGTATTATTCGATCCTTAATGGGTTTATCGAGAGGTGTGCATATAATGACGATAAACTGGGAGGATAAAATACCTCTGATTTTAGATGCTTTGAGGATGTAAACCCGAGAAGGTTGATTTCAGATAAGTCAATTGAAAGAGTTTATTTAATTGCAGAACTTCTAATAGCTACGATATATTTACTTACTGTATTTTGAAAATCGTAGTTAATTTATTCGCGCAGAAGTGTGCACAGGCGTTTTGTACTTGGTACAAACATATTTATTGACATTGTAAATGTTCGGAAGATAAACTTCTTTAAAATAAAATATGTTTGGTGGAGATTATAAATTTTCAAATTGGTCATTGTATACTATTGTCGTTTCGCCAGCGGGACAATTCACTATTCCAATCAATAAAGAGTGCCTGCACGAAATTCGATCTGGCACATTCCATTACTTACGGTTTTCCTGTGCCAGTTTCCAGATGATGTCGAAGGGTGGTTTAAAGACAAATCTCATATTTCTACTACGTAGGTTTGAATTGGGAAAGATGAATCGGATTAGCTCGCCCACTGTGGTTGGTCCTTGCTCTGATTTCAGGAGAGTAATGATCAGGTTTTTTCAGTTGGTTTGTTAATAGTGTAACCGATGGTGAACCTTAAAACGAACTTGAAATATCAGAACAACTCATCCATAGACTCTTGCCACGGGAAGCTCATCGAGATACGCATCTGTTTCGATCTGTTTTCCGGCTATCGATACGAGAAAATAGTCCTGTTGATCAGGAATCAGGTATATGAAGGGGTATTCATCCTCTCCATAGGTGCGATAGATATATTCGGCGACAGACCGCGCATCCTCCTCGGCTATACTCTTTTCATCATACCTGTAATGCTTGGAGCCCTCTTCTCGGTACATCTCTTTCGGTTCATAGAAAATATATATTGGGATACACGGACTCGCACAGCACCTAACTTCCTGGCAAGATCGGATTGGTTCTTAACTTCTCCTATTTCAATTATTCTTTCATACTCTTTAACGACATATATGGGATTTTGATATTTTTTTATCGGAGGGTTCGATTTAGAGAAGGATATGCCAGTAAGAGTTCAGTCTATGTTACGAATTGGAGAGAATATTACAAGCAAGAATACAGATAAAATTCTGATGTAGATTGAAGTAAGTCAGGCACTATACTCTTATAATATCCCGGTCAAATTTGCCACTTTTTCCTCTTTTACAATCCGTCATTTTGATCTATTAAGATTCACTGAGTTGAACCAACATCAACAAATGGGAGAGGTATTTGAAATAGTAACTTCCCCTGAGGATTTTCTATCAGCGATTAATTTAAATAGCAGTACCTATTCAATTTTTTACGAGCCGAGGACGCAATTTCTTCATTGGTTTTTTATCATAATAGGGATAATAGGGGACTTGCTGCATACATTCATATTGTAAACAACTTATGATTTAAACTTGGATATTATTACTACCAGGAATGGTTTGATATAACGCACATCAGCCCTGAACCAGGTAAAATACGGCAACATCAATAACTCACCAAAACATCATTTTCGGCGGCCAGTTGGTGAAGAACCCTCTAATGTATATTCGGATACAAAATCTATCTCCTATTGAGAGTATAAGGAAAATACTGACTTGTGGACGATATAGGGTTGCTGATGGTATAAAAACGTTTTCAATAGAAAATTATTTTAATAAAAATGCGGAAAAATTCGCAAAAAACTATTGACAAGTTTTGGGAAAAATGCGAAAATAATCGCATTAGGAGGCTGAAATGAGCCAAAAATTACAACATGGCTTAAGCAAAAGAGAGCGTCAGATTATGGAGATCATTTACCGCAAGAAAGTCGCAACTGCTCAGGAGGTGCTTGAAGAAATGCCCGACCCTCCTGGAAACTCTACTGTTCGTTCATTCCTTACAATACTAGAGGAAAAAGGTTTTTTGAAACATGAACGAAAGGGAAGACGATATATATACTCGCCAACTATCTCGCACAATAGTGCGGTAAGATCGATACTTCACAACGTTCTGAAGACATATTTCAACAATTCAGTGGAAGATGCTGTATCGGCACTCGTGGAGTTACACGGGAAGCACCTCAGTGATGATGACTATGATAGGCTTATTGAGCGAATAGAAAAGGCGAAAAAGGAGGGTATAGAATGATATGATATCCGATGCTTATATACATTCATTGAATCAATTCTCAGCAGTAATTCTACCAATTTTGTTAATGACACTGGTTAAATCAATTCTCCTTTTTGCGATTGTTATGCTGCTCATTAGAGCATTCAACATAGTTTCAGTGAGAACTAAGTATGTGCTATGGGTATGTTATATGTTTTCCATCGTACTCATAGCCATTTATACAATAGTATCTCCAGCCTTCAGCATCCCTTTTTTACAGATTTCTCCTCATAGGGTTAAGGAAAACATAGTACTGTCGAATCTGCTATTCCCCAAAAACGAAGCATTGTCCACGGCAAATAAATACACCATTAGGTATTCTGTGTATCTTCAGGAAGAACTAATGCTATCTTCTGAATCGCTACACTGGACCTTCTGGATACTGTGCGGTTGGATTATCGGCACTTTATTTAGCCTGCTCCACGCACTCATAGGTAGAATTGGTGTTACTTGTATTTCCAGAAACGCTTTAAAATATAGAAAAACTCATTTCAAAGAAGAGATTTCACAGCTCGCTCGAGAGCTTGGGATAACAAGAAAGGTGAATGTCGTTGAGAGTTGCAGATGTCGATTGCCATTCACCTATAATTTCGTACATCCTGTACTTGTTATTCCATATGAAGCGAAGGACTGGTCAGAAAAAAAACGTCGTACAATCCTCATCCATGAACTTTCACACATTCGTAGACTCGATTATCTAATTCTTACCTTATCACGCTTGATATGTTCTGTGTTTTGTTTCATTCCTGTGACGTGGATTGCTCATGCATATATGCAGCTCGAACAGGAAAAGATATGTGATTCCGTAACTATTGAAGAAGGGGAAAGACCCACTGTATATGCACGGTATATGATAGACCTTGCTCGAACTGCAAGAAGTCTTGTCCTCTGGTCCGGGATATTCATGATGAAAAGGAGGAACATCATGTTGGAGAAAAGAGTAGCAAATGTTCTTGGCATGAAACGATCAAAATTTCACGAAAGAGCCTCACTTTTAAGGTCCAGCTTCCTACCAATAATAATTCTCGTAATTTCTGTTCTGCTTATCGCAGGGAGTTGTGCAACAAGGAAAAAAGCTTTATCTGAAGATGACTTTTTTAAATCATACAGTGGGACATGGGTGAACTCTGATTATTCCGGCGTTGAATTTGATTTTCAAAAGTTGGTCGTTGAACCTGATGGCACATGGGAGACCTATGCAAATGATATCGTCGAGCAGAGGAGTTGTGCCGGTAATATCACATTGATAGACAGCTGGACGGATCCTGCTAGTATTATGTGGTATAGAGCTTATAAGGACTACGATTACTTGTGCGGCAGTGACCGGCAATATGAATATGGTAAGATATCCAATTCCGGAAAAACTTTAGAATTCCTATACCGGCTTGGAACAGGTGAGATTAAAAAATGGGATCCAGACAATCCTCATTATGATTATCGAATCTTTTACCGTCAGTAGGATGTACTGATTTAACCACGGTAGCTTTGTATCTAAAAATGTACCTCAAAGAATCTTATTTCTTGAAGTTGCTTATTCGAGAGAGTATTGATTTGTATTTTTCGGAAAAATTGATAAACTGCATCTATTAAATCACTGTTCAACTTCAATAAGCTGAGAATACGGCATACGTGCACTTCAGAGATACCGAGTTTCTGAGCAAGATCGGTTTGATTTTTCACATCTCCTGAAGTAAGTATCCTTCTACACTCTTTCGCTAAACAGATCAGATTTTGATAATAGTGGTTAACACTTTTAGTGTGGAATTTCTTTGGCTTTAAAAACATATATGCGTAAAAGTTCTGTCTATGATTAAAATTTAGGAGAATTACACGAGTAAGAAAGCAGACTAAGAAACGTAAGTAACCAACATGTAGTTTGGTCTCCTTGCTTCTTTTTACTATTCGTAAGTTATTCCTCTGTTACAGTCAAATAAAACATTGACAAAGATAGGCAAAATGAAAGAATAGTAAATTAATAGCAGTAAGTTCATTACACCTCATCGTTTCGTTCTTTGTTATCATTCACTTCTCGTAGACCTTGTAGGTTTTGTATCTATGATGTAGTTTCGCTATGGAGTTTTTCTCTTTTTTCATTCCGCACCGACCTCTACTGAAAATGCCACTTCCATCGTCTACAAGGTTATTAAAAGAGCTGAACAGTTGGCAAATCTGGGGGCTTTTTGTGGCGAGGTTTTTTAAAACCGACGAATCCCGATTTACAAAAATTACCACCAATTAAATGAAGGAGGGGGATTATGAAAAAGATATATATTCTGTTCTTGGTTCTTCTATTAGCAATATGTCAATCGGTTCAAGAGCAGAAAATTGCTGCAGCTGATGAGGATTTAGAGTTGTGTAGGGCGGCCTATTATGGTGAATTCGAAAGGGTCAAAACACTGCTTGAGTCTGGGGCTGATGTCAACGCTTGGAGGAGTCTGGGATCGGGCGACCATACACCACTAATGTATGCGGTGTACATGGGTCACTTTGAGGTTTCGAAGATTTTCATAGAGGCAGGAGCAGACGTCAACGCTGCCCATTCCACCGACCATACGGTGCTCTACCATGCACTTGAATCCTATCAACTACGCGCTAATATTATCCAGCTCCTTATCGACGCAGGAGTCAATATGGATCATACGCCGCTGACTTGGGCTATCAAGTTTTCACGGAGAACTGCAGGCGAAAAGAGTGAGGTACCAGAGATCATTGGTATACTAATTGACGCCGGAGCAGATGTGAACGAACGAGACAAAACCGGCCTTACGGTATTAATGGCAACGGCATATAGAGGAAATAATCAACCATTGGATATTCTACTTCGCTCCGGTGCTGAGATCAACGCGACAACTAAATCGGGTCAAACCGCACTGACATTAGCAGTGTTGAAGAGGCATACAGAGACCGTGAGATTTCTCATCGAGGCGGGCGCTGACCTTGAGATCATAGATGAATCGGGCAACACTCCTCTTATGATAGCGGAAAACAAGGGTTTTAAAGAGATAGTTAAGCTGCTAAAAGAGGCAGGAGCAGTTAAATAAATTTGTACACCCCACTTACATCCTGCATCAGCTCCGCATCTGGTTAGGCATCCTCGTTTAACACTATTTCAAGGAGGCTGAACTATGAAAACCAGAGTGTTAGTATCAATCTTGCTTTTTATTTTAGCTGTACTGATTATAGCTGGGAGTTGTGCAACAGAAAAAATGGCTTATGTTTCCAAAGAATATGAGTTCTATGGTACTTGGGTTAATCCTGACTATACATATGCGGATAAGAGTTCCTCGAGGATTATTATTAATCCGAACGGAAAAATGGAATGGTATTATATAGTTGCCGAGACAACTGCCGTTTATAGTGGTGAGTTTGTCATAACCAATAAATGGACCGATTCTAAAGGAAATATTTGGTATTCGATTATTTGGAAATCTGATGATTCGAAATATTGGACATACGCGTTAGGTAAGATAAGCAATTCGGGAAAGACTTTGGAGTATGTTAAATCCCCTAATGATTACCCCAAGGAAATAGATCCGAATGATCCACGTGCTTATTATAGAATCTACTACCGCCAGTAGAACGTCTTGATAC
>CAYFYU010000159.1:0-7393 GCA_964347455.1 uncultured Spirochaetota bacterium
CAGGAAAAGTGTTCTGGTTGTATAAATGGGAGCCTTTGAGAGAAGTGCAAACAACTGATCCCCTTATTTTTGATAGATATGTATTTATTACACAGTATGATGCGAAGTATGGAAGTGTCCTCTTAGAAATAGAAGGAGGAGATCCGAAAGTCCTATGGGAAGGTCTGAATATGTACAGTAATGTCAGTAGCCCGGTACTGATTGATGGATATGTCTATGGGGTCGATGGTGGCCCTTACCCGCGTCGAAGCTCATTACAATGTCTTGATACAAAGACAGGTGAGTTAATGTGGGAAGAAAAACTAAATGGAAAACCGATATCGCTCATGGCAGCTGATAGTAAGCTCATAATACTTGATCAAGATGGCATGCTTTTCATTGCAGAGGCAACACCATTATCCTATAAGGAAATATCTAGAGGAGATGTACTGGGTGGTGAGCGAAAGTACCCAAAGTTTTGGACACCACCTGTTTTGTATAGAGGGAAAATATACTGTCGTGATTTGAGTGGATTATTAATTTGTGTTGATGTCAGCGAGTGAATCGTTAGTCTATTACCGCCAGTAAAAGTTCTTGATACATCCCGCATCAGCTCTGCATCTGGTTAGTGCAGCTTCGATTAAATTGACATGTCCCAGAGGTCATCATCCTGATAGGAATATAGGTGTTCGGTTTCGTCCACCTCTCACTTACGCATAGGAGATTAACCTTCGAAGTTATACAAAGTATAGGAGCAAGTCAAAATTCTATTTCCTGTACAAATAGAAAAAGTATAGGGTACAAGATTGCTTTTTTATGGAAGAACATGTAAGCAACAGAAACTATATAATTGGTGTACTCTACGTGTTTAATAATAAACTGGGTTTCGTTATTCATAATAAATTCCTTTGTGTAAACAAGATTGTCAAGGATGGTAAACCCATTGATCCTTTATCTTTAATTGATAAAACCTCAATAATCAAATAAATCGAAGGGAGGATAAGAAATGCAAGTTCGAAGACGAAAAAAAGAGGAAGTTATGTCAAAATTAAGAGATAAGGTTGCCAGTGGAAGACCCCTATTTGTTGCAGCTTGCGGTACTGGTCTTGTTGCTAAGATGCTTGAAAAAGCTGGTGCCGATTTTATCTGCACTTTTCCTGGTGCTAGACTGAGAAGCAACGGCTTCGGTACAATGGCTATCTTCTGGCCAATGCTTGATTCTAATGGAGATCTATTTGAGTATACATCTCGAGATATACTTCCTGCAATTAAAGGAGAGGCATGTGTACTAACATGTATTAACGGGAACGATCTTTTACGTGACATGGTGGTTTTTCTTGAAAAGCTTAAATCGATAGGAGTGATGGCAGTATCTCATGCTCCATCAATCGGATTTTACGAGAAGGACACTGAAATGTACAAAGTACTTACAAAAGCCGGAATAACACTTGATCGTGAGATAGAGATGTTAAAACTGGCGAAAGAGATGGGTTTTATTACCTTCGGCCAGCCTTTCAATATTGAAGATACTCACAAGATTATGGAGCAAGCGCAGCCGGATGCCTTTATGTTTCATGCAGGTACCACAAAAGGAGGCTTCATGGGTTTTGATACGCCAGATACTATTGAGGATACTGCAAGAAGGAGTGAGGAGGCCTTTGAGGTTGCGATAAAATATAATCCAAATGTGCTGCTTTTTGCTCATGGAGCAGCTATGGAAACACCAGAAGATGCTCAATATATAATTGATCATACTTCATGTCAAGGTGTATGGACAGGATCTTCAACAGAACGAATTCCAATAGAACAAGCAATTCTTGAAGTTGCAAGGAGGTTTGCTAACTTGAGCTTACTGAATTGAGATAGGAGGGATTAGATGAAAGAACAGATAGTCATTCTTGGGACCATGGATACAAAGAGCGAAGAGTTTAGATTTGTTAAAACACTTATTGATCGACATGGGCTAAGGACATTGGTGATAGATGTTGGGATAATAGATCCACCTGGGCTTAAGCCTGATGTTACGAGATATGACGTTGCAAAAGCGGCTGGTGAAGACCTGAAAAAACTGATCATAGATGGGCCTTCGCGCGATGTGATATCTCCAGTTATGGCAGAAGGGGTAAAAAAAATAACATCAAAATTACTTTCACAGGGGGATATACATGGCGTCATCTCGCTAGGAGGCACTCAAGGAACCTCATTAGCCACAGATGTGATGCGGTCTCTCCCGGTGGGTATTCCAAAGTTGATGGTATCAACCGTAGCTGCTGGTGATACTACTAATATTGTTGGGTTCAAAGATATAACAATGATAAATCCCATTGCCGATATCATAGGCCTCAATAGGATCACGAAAAAGATACTTGCGGAAGCGGCTGGAGCCATTTGTGGAATGGTAAAAATAGGATACAGTGAAGTAGAAGCTGAAAAGCCACTTATAGGAATAACGAATATTGGAATCACTACTCCAGGAGCCATGAAGGCCAAGGAGGTATTTGAAAAGGCTGGTTTTGAGATAATGGTATTTCATGCAGCTGGCCGTGGCGGTCCTGCAATGGAATCGCTAATTAAGGAGGGACAGATCGATGGAGTACTGGATCTTGCTACTTTAGAGGTGATGCAGGAGATGTTTGATGGGTTGCTCTTCGTAAAGTCTGAAAGGATGACAGTAGCGGCAGAGAGGGGCATACCACAAGTAATTTGCCCTGGAGGAATCGACAACATATTTGGGCCTCGTGATGTTATCATGAAACACTTCGGAGGACGCCCGATAATTCATCACAGTGCAATATTTTCTAACACAATGGCAAATACAGAAGAACTGAAGAAGCTGGCAATAGAACAAGCAAAAAGGGTAAACGTTGCGAAAGGACTCATTGAGTGGTTTATACCTATGAAAGGCTTTTGTTCTTATTCCACAGAGGGTGAAAAATTTTACAACCCAGATGCTGACAAGGTCTATGTGGACACACTTAAAAAAGAATTGAGAGGGGATATTCCGGTTCATGTTGTAGAGAAGGATATTAACGATCCAGCGTTTGCCTCATTAGCCGCTGAGCATTTGATTAAACTAATGAGGAAATAGTACTATCTCCATTCACGGAACTCGCGACTTCAATGCATCATTGAAACAGGCAGTTCTTAGCGATGCAAAGATGTAAGAGGTGGGAGTTTCACATATGTTTCTTATTGTAAAAAAATACAGGTCAGTGTGAACTTGTAGACAATGGCCTATGTGATTTCTTTGATGAGCATTTGAAGGTAGAATAATGAGTGGGGCTTTGTACAATCCCATCTACTAATACAAAGAATAGTTTGATACATCCCGCATCAGCTCTGCATCTGGTTTGTGCATCCTTGACGAATAACATTTCAAGGAGGCAGAATAATGAAGACCAGTACGTTGGTATTAATCGTGATTCTTGTTTTAACTTTGCTGATGATGACAATATCGCCGTGGAGTTCGGCTGAATCTGATGATTATAATACCAACCGTCCTACGGGGAAGGTAATTTTTGAGTTTGGTCAGGAGGACAAGAGTTATTCTGAGTTCCGACTGCTTGGGTTCAGGGGACGTCCAGAATACCGGTGTCGTGTGGGAGTCGATTGCTCAACCGAGACTTTCCCGAGGAATCTCTTAGTCGCACCAATGGATGAATATGTAGACGATGGAGTAGATTGTATCAATATTGAGTTCGGTTTGGAGCAAGACTACAGCGAGGTTGTGCTGCGGTTAGCCAGGGGAGGAGCGGAGACTTTGGTAGTGATGGTTGATAAGAAACGAACCCATATTGTGACCAACACGATGCTTGGAAGTAACGAGGGCTACGTTTTCGGTGTTTATAATCTGATGATTGGTGAACTCAAGAAGGGCAATCACACCATTCAGCTAACTGTGGCAGACGATGGCAAGGGAAACCGTGGCTTTACATGGGACGCGCTTTCACTCTTTGTGGAGTAGACCGTTAAAACAACTTACTTCCGTCCCGCATTAGCTCTGCATCTGGTAAGGTAGCCGCGATGAAAATATAGATGAGCTATCATAGGATATAACAAAAACTGTTCGTCACCACTGCTTATAATTAACAGAGTTCACCACTTAACCTTACACAAAGTTGATGTAACGACCAATAGCTATCTATATGCGCAGAGTAGACTACAAGTTTTGAGACATTACAGCTATCCACACTTATATACTACTCAACTATGCGGTATGAAGGCTCAAACTTGAGACGACTTGGCCGCCTCCACATTCCTCTTAACAACTTCCATCGTTTTGCGCCACTCCTCCACAGGAGTGAACTCGATGAATTCCGATGGTTCCGTGATGTGCGGAATGTGCCCAGGCTCGATGTAGTAAGACTGCCCGGCAGTAAATGTTTCCACTCGATCGGCGTAGCGAGTCTCTAGGCTCCCCTTTATGACATGGCCCCAGTGATGAGCCTGGCACCGGTCATTAGGAAGACCCTTGAATAAAGGAGCCATCTCCGTACCCACCGCAGGCTCCGAAACTGATATGAACTCTGCGTTCATGCCCTCCCACTGTACTTCACTCATCTCCACCCCAGGCACAGGTGACTCAACTTTTAACTGATTTCTGGATGCTGAAGGCATTGTTTTACTCCTTATTTTGACTAGCTTTCGATAGACAGTATCATACTCCCCATTCTAATATTGTAAGAAACTCAAAGGTCACATTTAACTGTCCACGTATATTTTATTAGTAATAATTTTACGTTAACTTGTCCTATGTACGTAGTCAATATAAAAGCGGAAAATTAAGGAGTTGAAGGCTGGAAAGCGTTCCTGAAACATTCGAAAATCTGAAATATGTGGAGTCTACTCAAAAGATATTGCCCCGGTTAGGTGTATCTGTATAAACTTCAGAAAGTATGGGCAAAACAATTGGTGAGTTGGGGCTATGTCGCCCTGCAAGTGGATAGTTTTGGTTCACGCACCCATGATACCATTTGTGATAATACGGGAATTATTACTGATATTATGAGATCTTATGATGCCTATTCTGCTAAGGCGTATCTTTCGAAACTTGAGTTCGTTGATCCTCAGCGCATTGCGGTTATTGGTTGGTCTCATGGTGGATGGGCAGTGATGAAAATAGTGGATGGCAGGTCTAGAGAAAAGGATTCAACCCCCTTTCAGGCCGCTGTTGCCTTTTATCCTTGGTGTGAAACTAAAGTCAAATTTGATACACCATTACTTATTTTAACCAGCGAAAAAGATGACTGGTATCCCTCCAGCCGGTGTGAAGTTTTAACAAATTATCAATATATAAATGAATCACCACATGAGTTTACATTGAAGATACATCCCGGTGCCTATCATGCTTTTGATTTCAAAGGACTTAATGAAGACTATTTAGATCATCATGTGGACTACAATGCCGAAGTGACGGCCGATGCAATTGCGCAGACAGAACCATTTCTTGTCAAGCATTTAAGTGTAACAAAATAGTATAAGAGTTACTGATTCATTTTCCTAAGGGAGGATACATTTTGCATCAGCTCTGCATATAGTTTGTGCTTACTCGGTGGTAACAGCATTGCCCATTATTTATGTCTATTGACAAAACTCATTGAATGATAAGATAGGTACATAATATCAATAAAGTAGCCACCCACATCGATTCGTTCTTTGTGGTATTTAATTCTTACATGTTTATCTTGTAGGCAGTTATGTATGCTTTAGTATCATGCTGATGTTTTTCTTTATAATTTCCCCACCGAACCTCGCAGATATATGTCATTCTATTCATCTACAAGGTTACTTAAAGATACTAAGAGCACGTTTAAATATAATTGGAAACAGTAAAAGGTCATTAACGACGTAATTGATTTGAATGCGGTTTGTGCATCTGAGAAGACTTTATCAATTAATTAAAATCGGCCCCGGAAAACCGGGGCTGATTTTAATTAAATATTTGAAATTGGGATAAAACTGGGGCAAAATAATTCGGTTTGAGAACTCACGCCCCAACAATCTATCTAACTTTACGGGCAATCGTAACCAATATTTGCACCACAAATATCAGTGCTACAATAGCACATATGATACCGAGTATACTAATGGGCATCATATAAGGACCCATGATCGCCTCTAATTCTTCGCCCACTGTTCCTGCCGCAAAAGCTTTTCCCGATACAATACCTACAATAATCATCAGGATATACATTATCGGTGCAGCAATAACCCAAATCCAGAAGATTAAATTTATGAGGCGGGGTGCAGCGATAGGCTTACTGGTGAGTACCGGAACTAAATAGTAAATCAATGCTGCTAAAAGCAAGGAAACCCATCCAACAAGACCAACATGAACATGAGCCCCAACTATGATGTGTGCTGGTCCTAATTCGAGAAACTCATGTATTGGTCCTTGCGCTTGAATAGCTCCTTGAATCGTGTTCCAGAAAAAGAAGAGAACTCCCGCGACAATAAACTTCACCAATTGCTGATTCGTTGTTTTTGCTTCCATTTTCTAACTCCATAATTTTATTTTGTTTTAGCCTCAAGAGCAAATTATTGTGCATGTAATTTCCTTAAAATTTGGAATATTCCAATTCATTAATAGATTGTCGACTGATATCAAAGAACAAGTCCTTCGTGATTCTCCAATTCTTATCTTTTTTTAAAATGTGTTGGTCTTCCTGTTTTTAATTTGCATTCATCAGTTAATTCTATGTCACGGGTTTCAGGTTAATTTTAGTTAACTTATCAATAAAACGCGTAAGAAGATTCTGTTCAAGACTATCTCATCCAAATTGTCCATTATTACCCATCCTCCTGACCAATGAGAGCCGGCCCGTTATTTCCGTCATTAGTTTCGTAAAAATTATTGAAGCTGCTTATTGCAAGCGCCCTAACCAGGTAAAATAAGGACTGTAAATAAAAGGTAGACTCCGTGATAATATTCATGGACTTATAGCGATAAAGGTTTATTCTGAAAAGCATTGGTGTTACAAAGGGAATAATATAAGGAAATGAGTAATAAATTATACGGGTATATAGAACGTTCATTTTTTAAAAATCCAAAACTTAAAGCATGAAAGTAAAATCCTTAATATCGACCTAATTCGCCATTTGCGTTGCTTTATAAATGGGCGCAAAGTTGAGTATTAACGGATTTGTTATTCTTAATGATAGAGACTTGAAAGTAGTGCGCGTAAATAAGAGAACTAACTATCTTGGTGAAAAGAAATGGAGTCATTATATTTTTTGATTCAAAGAAATTTTATTACTATATCATAATAGTAATATTATAAAATAATTGAAAAACAATAAAGCTACATGGAATTATTGTCAACTTTTTTTTTCAATATTTTTTCCATGCTTAGTTGTTAACTATCTTAGAAAAGGATCCCCATATTATGTAAGAATCGGAGGATTAAACGGGGTG
>CAYFYU010000160.1:0-1199 GCA_964347455.1 uncultured Spirochaetota bacterium
CCCCACCTCCGGGCCACAATTGGCCTAGAATATCCGGTCGGTGTGTCAATACGCGTACATGTGCTTTATGCTTAACTAAACTGGTCACCAGATGGCGGCCAATGAATCCGGTTCCACCCGTCACCGCAGCGAGCATGACACATCAACTCTTCGCTTATTCAGATTATTCTTAGACAAAACACTAGCTTTCCCAATTTAAACAATTGCCCCTCTCTGTGTATGAGAAGTCACGTTCGATCGGTGCTGGTATCTTCATTCAAGAGAGACAGTAGGTTCAAACCGCGATGGAGAGCCGATAGCCCTATTATCGCCCCTTCTATCTGGCCGATAGCATATTCGATGTGTCTCACCCGAAATGAAAAGATGCCCATTATGAATCGGGCACAAATCTGAGCAAACAACATCCATAGGAAAGACATTCGAGACAACTCAACATGAGATTCCACAAAGAACAAACGCCACAGTGTAACGGTACGTCCATAGTACCGATACTTCATCTTAGCTGCGTGATCATATACGTGTTCATGTCTGACCTTTGCATCCGCACATACATACAGAGGATATCCTTTCCCTATTGGGTAGCTGAAAATAACATCCTCGCAGATAGCCCAGCGCGAATATATCTCCCTGCCGGTAAATCCCTTAAGAATTTCCCTTCTCCAAACCGTAGCCCCACCACAAAGCCACTGAGTCTTTAAATGAGAATCGACGGGTGTAGTAGCAACATTGTATCCAGAGCGAAGAACCCGACCCTGTTGTGGTGAACTCATTCCCATAAGGGCTTTCACCCATGAGTATCGGTAAAATGGGCTGTTCACAATATTAAATGACACGCCAGCAGTATCCGGTTCGCACTCATTCCAGAAAGCTATCATTCTTTCAAGGGCCTCTGGCTCCAACACAATGTCGTCATCCAGAAAACCAACAAGGGACGTTCGGCCATCCAGAAGCGAAACCCCTTTATTTTTCTGGCGAATCTGGCCTGGTGGATAGCACTCGTAATATTCCACTGGTAATCTATCGGAAAAAGACATCACAATACCTTTCACGCTCCGCCCGCCATCCACTATGATAACCCTGCCACATGGGACAGTCTGTCGAGCCATACTTTCGAGTAGGGCTTTTATTTTTTGCGGCCGATCTTTTGTGGGTATGATAAGACCCATATCTTGGCCCGTGTAAATCTTTTTTGTTCCATT
>CAYFYU010000160.1:1209-7331 GCA_964347455.1 uncultured Spirochaetota bacterium
ATCCGGGACTGCGAAATAATCCCTTGCATATTTCCTTGCAATACGTGTAAACGCTCTCGCGCGTTCCTCCGTTAATGAATGTATTTCTTCCAGAGCAGCTAACAATTCCCCCGGTGTTCGGACTACCCATTTTGAGGCCTTTAAAACCATCATTGGATCACAAGGTAACGGTGCGTCAATATCTAGGTGAATAACCGGCACACCGTTCATCAGGGCTTGCATCCCTACCGAAGTTTGACGGTAAATTACACAAAAACTGCTTTCAATGTCTGACTTAAGATCACCTCCTGACGGGGAAAAATTATCCGGAATATCGCAGAGGCATTGATCAAGTAATCGCTTAATTGGCACATTAGGATGAGCCCTTAGCTTAAGGCTGTAATCTTTAAGGCTTTCAGCATTTTCGAATAGCCAGTCCAGAACTGCAACAGAGGCCCTCACACCATCAAGGGCAACAAGAATATTTAACCGAGCAGTTTCGTCTGTCTTTTCAGTATTACTAACGGGAATATATCGTAATGAACATGCCGAATAAATCCTTGTTGATTCATGTTTTCCAATCTTTGCCATCAAACGCTTGTTTTCAGGACCGGTGGATACAAGAACCCCTGGTTCTGGTCTCCGTTCTTTTTCATCATCACTCAAGCGTATTTTTAGATTAAGTGGAAATACTACTGCATGGCTGTATCCTACAACCAAGCCTGAACTATGTTCTCTAAATGCCTGAATACATGCTCTCTCAAAAACATTACCCTCATATAATTGGATTAGTCTATCGAACCGTCTGTTCTTAAATAACTCTCTTATAGCTGTATAGTAGATTTCCGCGTCAAGATTGAAAAAATATTCAAAACGGCGGGCATTCCATGCTATTAACCTTGAGAAATCTAATCCGAGAAAGCTACTTCTAGCAAATCGTATTCTTCGCATGAAAACCTTCAACATTAATACTATCAATTCACACCAGGGGATAACCGAATATGGTACTAAAATGGAAATCTCGCTACAATCCCCAACCCTCTTTGTGGCCTCTCTAAAGTTACCTAACGGACCACAAAGATAACTGACAGAATTGCCATTTTGCCTAATGAGATTGTGCAAGTTTCCAAAAAAATGATCTCGATACTTACCATTCCGAAAGCAGCTCTCATAGAAAAGCGAAACAATTAGAGTTTGTTCCTTTGTTCTACGTCTCCCCGACTTATATCTTGGCGAAAACCATTTCTTGTAAACACAACTGGAGAACATATATAGAAAGTTGTTTATGTTCGTTATCTCTCGAATAATTCGCCGACACCAGTACGGCAACGATAAATACGGTCTCCTGTACACCTTCCAGCCTATTTTCTCTCCCCATTGTTCACACAGATCTTCCTCTTCGAGGCTTGAGCAAACAATAACGATGAATTGCGACTCCTTTGTCGCCCTTTGGGCAAGGGTAAAAAGCATAAGGGTGAAATAAGCAGTTGAGCTTTCCCATTCCTGCATTTTAGATGATACAACATTTCGCCAAAACGGATGGTCCTCGTCAAAAGGGTTTATCACCTGATCCCAAAAGCTATCGAACTCCCTGAGAAAATCCGAAGATTCAGCTCTGGTTAGGCTGGGGAGATAAAATCTGCGAATACCTATTCTTCTTGCAAGCAGAATTTCTTCCCGTGTGAGAGGTCTCATCGATATCAACCGAGGCAAGCTTTCCCCTACAAGGATTTTCCGATGCAAGCGATCCGTTATGATCAGCTCAACCATCAGCCATTTCCCATTCTTTTTACAAACGGCTTCACAATCAATCAGTTTTTTTCGGCTAAATTATTCAATGACATATTTCGAGGAATATTTACTATTCTTATAAAGCGAAACGAACCAAAACCCTTCAAAACTTACAAACCTCCAAAAGGGCTGGAGAATAAGGCGTGAAAGCTTACCGGAAGGAAACATCATTAACTTCCATTGGTTGTCTATGCCCCACCCTGTATGAAGAAAAATCTTTTTCCAATCGAGTGGAGATAATTCAAATATATGCGTATTTTCAATTGTAGGTATTTTATCCTTTGGCCATTGCTTCGGCCATTTATCCGATATGTATGTTAAACCAACTCTACTCTGCCTTATGAATGGAACAGAAACGACTAATCGTTCATTTGTTACCGTTCTTATCCCTTGAAGAAACTCAATGGGATTAGGCAAATGCTCAAGGGTTTCGAAAACGGAGACTATGTCATAATTTACTCCTTGATGCCCAAGTGACAACGCATCGGCACAAATTCCTTCCAATCCCTTAGCTCTCATCTTATCTACTGCACTTTGTTGGAGATTTATCCCTACTGATTTCAATTTGTCCCCAAAGAAATATTCTTTCAGCATTAATCTCACTGAACCATCAGAATCTCCAACATCAGCTTAATAAAGTAAGTTTCAGCAACAACTAACAACCTTATTCTGTATTCAACCTCTCTACTGTCAACTGGAGTCGAGTAATGCTGTTTTAAGTCGGGAAATAATCCAATAGAATGCTCCCATATCTTCTTCAACTCAGCATCAGAATTGACAATTCCACGAACAGCAGAAATCGAAACAGCGTCAATTAGTCCTCTTTTTATAAGTCTCTTTATCACTTCTGTCTCCGATTACGCGCTATAATCCCCTAGGCTTTAATCAAGAAAGCCTGCCCGGACGGTAAAGGGAGGAAAAATACTTTATCGTATTGAGAGAGACATTCATCTATAGCTCTTTTTGCTCCAGGAAATTGAATACATCCATAATCATCGAAAACCATTATCCCACCAGGAGACAAGCGTGCATAAAAAAACTCACATGAACTATATGTGGGCTGATAGAGATCCACATCGATGTGTACAAAGGAAAAAGTCTCATCCTTTACCTCGGGGAATCTCTCTGGAATCCATCCTTTGTAATACTTGATAAAATCGAACTCCCTCATATTATCCTGTACTTTTTCCAATGGGCAGGAAAACTGTTTCCTGATACTTTTTAGGTCGCGCTTTTCATGCTCATATCTGTCCGCAGATATTATCTCTGACAGCCCTTCGAATGAATCAAAAATATGAAAAGTAACATCTATATCCTGTGACTTCACATAAGTCGCTATCTGATAAGCGGAAAGTCCTCTCCAGCAACCCACCTCGCACACATCACCGTTCTTTAAATCTGCATTACGCAAAAGATAATTCAAAACATAGTGCCTTTGCCTCCTTAATACATTATCGGTTGACTCCATCTGGGTCTTTATCTGTGCCTTCTCATACAAGCTCTTAAATGAGTGGTCCACCTGGAAAAATGTATCAACAGTATTTCTTTTGTTAATTTCATAACCGAGGATATTAACACATTTTCTAATCGTCTTTTTGATCATTTCTTGACCACAGCTATTATCGTATCGCAAAGCCAATTTTCCTTCAGTTTTTCCTTGTATAATGTATCAAGTTCGTCACCAAAAATGCGGCTAAAGCGCCCTAATCCTCCCGGTTTTCCTTCCTGCATCCAGGTCATATGATTGGAGATATCATATCTCTGTTCAGGGAATAATTCAAAATCATAGCCCGCCTTATTGAGGACCTCGCTCAAGCTTTCCTTGTTGAAATACCAATGGTGTGCAACTGACCAGTAGAATTTACCAAAGGCAGGCACCTTATATAATTCAACAAGAGGATCCGTTGCACACGGAACTTCGAATATCATCTCACCAGTATCATTTAGCAACCCCATATATTGTCTGATGAACTCTACCGGTTTTCCTATATGTTCCAATACAAAGTAGTGTATGATGACATCAAAAGCTAGATCATGATTTTCCTTCAATTCTTCTAAAGTTTGATATACAGGCATACCTCTGGATTTAACATACTCAATAAATCCCTCCGAAGGATCAAGGCCATAAACATCCACCCCCTTATCTCTCAATGCGCTCAACATAAATCCCGAAGAACACCCTATTTCCAGGATTTTTTGCCCTTTCCTCAAATAGGGTTCAAGAAAAGGCATTCTCCTTTCCACTTCTCCCTGATTGGATATGAAATGTCTTTCAGGACTAGACCAATCCTTATCCCCGCTTGTCCTTTTCTCCATATACTTTTCAAATTCCTTTTTATAAAATGATAACTCCTCTTCTTCGGAAAGGGGAGGGGAAAGATAAATTATCTGACAGGCATCGCATTTCCAAAAGCGTTGGTCGGAAGTTCCCCCATATACGAATTCTCCCTTAATTGATTGGAGCGATGGTTTTGCATTACAAAATCTGCAGCTAGGTTTAATCATTTTCAACTTCCACTCTACCAGTCAGACGTTTTCGCCCATTGAATCATTCTTGCCAACCCTTCATCCAGGCTGTATTTATACTTAAAACCCAACTGAGCCTCCGCCAATGATGTATCTGCATAGATTCCCTTTTGATCACCGGGAGTCCCTTTTTCAACTACAATTTCTTTATGAACTTCGGTTATTTCCATCATCTTTTCTAAAAGGTCCTTTACGGTTGTCCTAACTCCGGTGCCAACATTATAAACCCCACCATAGGAACGTTCGTCCTCGATAATCCCCATGACAAAGTCCACACAATCATCAATAAAAATAAAATCTCTAAACCGATCTAGTGGACCCTTCACTATAACTTTATCTTCTGTTAAGAGTTGAGCAAGATAGATACTCACCATTCCCTGCCTCAAGTTACCCATATTTTGCCCAGGCCCATACACATTAAAAAAACGCAGAGATGTGGGGGCCAATCCCTTTGACTGATATATTCTCATGTAATTCTCACTTGCCAGCTTGCCCACACCATAGAAAGATAGCGGTTTTGTCACATGACTTTCTGGAATAGGCTTATCTTCAACTTCTCCATATACGGACATTGAACTCGTGTAAATGAAACGTTTGCAGCCATTTTCAAGACAATATTTTATTAACCTTAATGTAGACTCTGTATTAGTGCGAAGGTCGTATACTGGATCATCAAAGCTTATCTCCCCTGAAGATTGGCCAGCAAGGTGTAAAATTGCATTAAATCTGACTCCATTCAATCGTTTGATACTCTCAGGTTCCTGGCAGCCCCCTTCGATGAATATCGAGCCGTTGGGAATATTTTCCTTAAACCCTGTCCTCAGGTTGTCGATAGTCCATATTTCATTCCCCTCCTCTGCTAATTTCCTCGCAATGGTTGAACCAATGAAACCTGCAGCTCCGGTGACTAAATACCTTTTCATAACTGCTCCTTAATAATGTTATTTATTTCGAATACAATTTTATCAGGGGATCATTGATCATGAGATTTTCCACTTTCCTTAAATCTTCTACAGTATCAACACTGTATGTTTCATATTCTGAAAAAACCATTTTAACTTTGAAACCATTTTCTAAAATCCTAAGCATATCCACGGATTCAATAATCTCGAGAGGTGTCGGGGCAAGCTCATTGAATGTAATCAAGAAATCTCTCCTAAAGGGAATGATACAAACCTGCTTATACATGGGGAATTCTTCTGCCCGCTTTTTCCGTGAAGGAATCGGTTCCCTTGAGAAGTAAAGGGCAAAGCTATTCAAATCGACTACCACTTTGATCTCATTTGGGTCTTCTTGCTCCTCTTTCGATTGCAGAGTTGACATAAGATTTACGGTCTTTATGCTTTCATCCTCCAACATGGGTTTAACTGAATTATCTATCATCTCCGGATGAAGCATAGGTTCATCTCCTTGAACCATCACCACGATATCTATTCTCTTGTTTATCTCTCGCTCAATCTTTAACATCGCCTCCGCTGTTCTATCAGAAGCCCTTTCATGGGTTTCAGCCGTCATTACTGCCTTTCCATGAGTGGATTCGATGTAGTCGGCTATCTCTTTATCACAGGTTGCAACGTACACCTGACGTAAGGTTTTACACCTCTTCGTTCTATGATAAACATGACCAATCATTGGAATTCCCATGATTTTAGCCATGGGTTTTCCGGGAAAGCGCGATGAAGCCATCCGTGCTGGAATGATTCCAATTATTTCCACATTGTGAGCCATGTTATCCTCCACCTCAAAAAATTCTCATTTCCGTGAACTAAACCAGAAAGCACAAATGTGTTGCACCAAGATTGATGGCTTCGTAAAAAGTCCAACTT
>CAYFYU010000161.1:0-293 GCA_964347455.1 uncultured Spirochaetota bacterium
CGTCCAACTAAAAGTAACACATACAGAGCCAGGATTGAAGGGAGATACCGCAACAACAACCTTCAAATCTGCAGAGGTTGAAACCGGGGCGACCTTTCAGGTTCCCCTTTTTATCAGCGAAGGCGATGTTATTAAAATAGACACCCGAAACGGTACTTATATTGAGCGGGTATGAGTAGAGACATAGACAAAAAACAGGGTCTTAAATACTACAGAAAAAAGCAGTATGTAAAGGCAGTTTCGTTTTTAGAAAAGGCTCTCACCAATAGGAAAGGCGATCGGGAAATTTACCT
>CAYFYU010000161.1:303-7190 GCA_964347455.1 uncultured Spirochaetota bacterium
TGCTTCACTCCTTACAGGTGACCTCGAAGGTGCTCGGCGCTACTTCAGGGGAGGTCTTCTCGTTCAAGAGGATGACACAGACCTGATGAAAGGGCTCTCCTATGTATACCTGCAGGATGAGAGAATCGAAGATGCAATTAGCCTTTGGGGTGAAATTCTCGACAAAAGACCCCATGAGAGAATTATCAAGCGGGCTCTCGCGAGATTAAGAGAGTCCGACGATATAGAATCGTTCGCACGATCGATCGATGTACGTGATTTCCTGACGGCGAAGACCCCTCTATACGACAGACTGAAACCCTACATTCTCAGCCTATCAATTAGTTTTGGAATCATCATCGTCGCTGTGGTCTTCTATGTAACCCCCCTTTATCAGAAGACACTGGAGCGGTTTTAGCCTGAAATTGTCTCTCTGAATACTATAACATTGCCACAGGATGCCGTTATTTTGGAGTCTGAATCTACCGAGGCAATGTATTCATTCTCAGAAGAGGATATAAAAACTGGGTTTGTCAGAATTAAAAAGTACATATACCGCGACAAGATAAACGCAGCAACTATATCTCTCAACAGGATAATGCTGTCGAATGCTTCTCCACCGGTAAAGGAGAGATTCAGGATACTCTACAATTTTCTGGATCCCCCTGACCCCCTCTCAATCGATTATAATCCACATCTTTACGAAATCATGAAGGAACCGGCCGCTTTCAAGGGTGTGTACGTCCTGTGGACTGGAAGAATCGCAAACTTAGATAAAAAGGGGGAGGATATTACACTCGATCTCCTTGTGAATTATGAAAACGAAGATACTATTGAGGGCATTGCACATGTGACTCTTCGTGGGACTTACTACCTTGAAAACCGCCAAAACATCGAAGTATTCGGATCCATTGACAGTTACGACAGGGAAACGGGAAAACTCAATGTAAATGGTATACTGATACGGGATTTGAGACTCTAATCCCTAGCTGTATGCTTTCCGATAAATAGCAACTACATCATCTTCGGTCATCTTTATAGGGGTTACATCATAGAGTCCACCCATTGTGTAGAATGAGTTTTGTGCGAGTTTTTCTATATCGCTCTCTCTCATCCCGTATTGGGAGAGTTTTTCCTCCCCTAGTCCGATCTCATTAATGAGCTTTTCAAGTCCCTTTAAAAACTGGAACGTTCGCTCCTTTTCAGGAAATGCATCGACGTCCTCTCCCATGGCACGGGCCATGTCAGGAAACCGAAAGGGTTTTTTCTCCGCTAAAAAAGAAAAGTAGGCGATGGAAAGAGCAGATAAGCCAAATCCATGGGGCACTTCTGGATAGAATGCGCTCACTGCATGCTCCATTGAGTGATGGGATATACGGCAGGAGAGTGACTCGCAGATTCCGGCTTCCGTATTGGCCCATGCCAGAGCCGTACGTGCCTCCATATTCCTCCCATCCTTTACTGCAATTGGAAGGTAACGGGTAACCAGTTTTATAGCATCGAGAGCAAGAAAATCACTAGCCGGTTGATGAACGGTTGCCAGATAGCATTCAACGGCATGAAAAAAGGCGTCCATGCCCGTATGGGCTGTGATTTTTGGTGGAACACTTATCATGAGTTCGGGATCCACGATCGAGAGCGTTGGGAAGGTATGATCGTTTCCCCATCCGATCTTTTCCCGAGTATCGTTCTTAGTTATAACAGTCCATGGATCGGCTTCGGTTCCAGTTCCTGCCGTGGTAGTAACCGCCACTATAGGGAGAGCACCCTGTTTTGGTTTCTCGCCTTTTCCGCTTCCAGAATCGATATAATCCCAATAGGTACCAGGATTCACCGCCATAACCGCAATACTCTTTGACGAATCTATCGTGCTGCCTCCGCCGAGACCCAGAACGAAGTCACAGCCTTCCTTCCTCGCCACAGCTGCTCCCTCATCTACATGCTCAGCCCATGGGTTGGGTAATATTTTATCATAAACTACCGAATCTACCCTGTTCTTCTTTAGAAGCCCGATGACCCGTTCTAGATACCCATGCTTTTTCATTGCTCCAGAGGCGCCGATCACAACAAGAGCCCGTTTACCGGGGAGATAGCTGACTTTTGCCAGTTCATTGAGCTTTCCTGCTCCGAAGAGAATTCGTGTTGGCATGTAAAAATTGAAATCCAGATTCATGATAGCTCCTTAGTCTATAGATTTCCCAAAATTACAATTGAATTGAGAGAGGTTTTGCTATAATGGATTAAGAATCGATTGCGGTCACAACTTCACGTTCTTTACCTTGAAAATAATATCCACGCGCCTGTTTTTCTGTCTTCCCTCTCGTGTGGCATTGGTTGCGATGGGTCTGTCCTCGCCATAGGCGCGTAATTTAAAGTATTCAGGACCTAATCCGATTTCAGACATGAGGAATCGTTGCACTGCCTCAGCCCTTCTCCTTGAGAGCTTGTAGTTGTAGCTCTTCCTTCCCGTGCTGTCCGCATGACCTTCAAGGATTATTTCAACAAGCTCAGCGTCCGGATTTTGCATCAAAAAATTATCCAACTTATATCGTTCCTCATAATACTCCTGTCTTATATTGGAACTATCCCAATCAAATTCGAGGATTATCTGAATCGAAACCGTTTCATCGGTGTATTTCGGGCATCCAAATTCATCGACTACAACACCAGCGGGTGTACCGGAACACCGGTCCTTATCATCAAAAACACCATCGCCGTCGCTATCGCGCACCGTTACCTCCTCTTTGGGCATCTCCACATCCTCTTTCTCCACCATCACAACTTTCTCTTCTTCTCCTGCAGCTTCCACAACCTCTTCTTCTTCGACCGGCTCCTCCTCTGCCAATTCAGTCGGTGCAGGCTCCTCATCAACAATAGCTTCAGACTTGGTAGCACATCCTGAAATAACGAGCATAATTGATATACCAACTATTATTAGCAACACAATAAGTTTGTTAATATTCACCTGACTTCCTCCCGTATTTATTTCGTTATGTATTAACCTTCATTGTAACTTAGTCGTTATGCATTAATTAGTCGCCGCTAACGCGGCTCAATAATTAGTGCTCGCTCTATCCCATATCCATAAGTTTATTATTTATCCCATGTTCCGATAATTGATTACATGTCTACTACACCACGCATTAATTATAAGAAATTTTTTTGGAATTCGAAAATTTATATTTCATTTCTCAAAGGATTGAGGCGAATAAAGATGTGTATATTGTACCAGGTTGTCAACTCTTGAAGTACTGCAGTGTCTGCCTGAGAGATTCCTCCGGTTCAATGGACGGCCAATACTCCAAGCCGGCATACCCGTTGTACTCAAGCTTTCCTATTTCGTCAAGTATAAACCTGTAGTTCAGCTCGCAAGCAGCAGGCTCATGTCTTCCCGGAACACCGGCAATATGGAAATGACCTATATAATCGATGTTCTCCCTGATAAAGGCAAGCACGTTCCCGGTCATTATCTGCATATGGTATATATCGAATAGCATCTTCGCGTTGGGGTGATTGACCTTCTTGAGCACGTCAACACACTCTTTGGGATCATCAAGAAAGTAATCGGGGTGGTCAACCTTTGTATTAAATGGTTCGAGCAGAAAAGTGATATTATCCTTTTCACATAACTTCATGACTTGAGAAAGTGATTCTATCATGGTATCGATTGCCTCCTCCCGAACCAATCCCTGTATCCGGTTTCCGCTTCCACTGATGAAGCGGTTGCAGCCGATTATTTTTGCGTATGAAATCATTTCTTCAAGATTGTCAAGAAGTTTGTTTCGGTCATTTTTGTCGATAAGAGCTGCCACTATACCACCGTCGGGATGATTGTAGACGAAATCCGCCGTCCGAAGTCCGTATTTCTCATTGAGCTCTCCAATTTTATCAAAATCCTTCATCTCGTCGATGAGCTTTGTTCCATCAAATCGTTTATTATGAAACCAGAACTCATAGACTTTGAATCCGAGTCGATAGATTTTTTCAATTCGATCTTCATAGTTTAGATCCGAAAAGAAAGGTTCGATACAAGCGCCAATTTCAACCATGTTTTTGCTCCTTTTAAATGTTTAATATATTGTTCTGCAGATATTTTTCGATGAGCATTGTCGCTGCCCCTCTGGAAGCGGATAGATCCGTTACGCCTCCCTGAACAATCGATGTCTGAGATGAGATAGTATGAATTGAATTGCGGCTGACAATCTCAATGATATCCTGAATGACACGCTCTCCGAAGGTGCCGATAACTTCGCCGCCAAGAATTATGACGCCGGGATCGAAAACGTTGACGAGATTTGCTATGCCGATTCCGATATTTTCGCTTACGCTTTTGATGGTTAGATTTGCAAATCTGTCGCCATTGTCAGCTTCCCGGATAATATCTTTGAGACTGATATAGTGATCTATTTCTATGATATGGGCTAAACTCGTTCCACCATTGGATGAAACGTTTTTAAGAACTTCATCGATGATTCGCGATTCCGATACATACGCTTCGAGACATCCCCTGTTCCCACAATTGCAGAGATTTCCCTTCTGCTTTATGGTGATATGCCCGAATTCACCCCCCACTCCATGTGCTCCTCTGTACAGCCTCCCGTCGAGAAGTACTCCTGATCCAACACCTTTTCCTATATAAATGTAAAGAAAATTTTGGAGGTCTTTTCCAATCCCGTACCTTTTCTCAGCAAGTGCCATGCACCTTACAGAATCATCGATAATAACGTCCGTATTGAATTCCTCTTGAAGGATGGATCCGAGTTCAACATTTTCCCAACCGTACATATTTGGCGTGTAAAGGACAGTGCCTTGATGGATATCTACCAATCCGGCAATACCTACGCCAATCCCGAGCAGGTTGTCGTGATGCCTCTTATGGATTACATCTAGAGCTTGTTGAAGTTCCTTTTTCAGTAACTGAAAAATTACCTTACGTTCGGGACATACCGAATCAACTCTGTTTGAGTAGATTTCGGTACCCCTAAAGGAAACTCCAATGATCTCAAGTGCATTCGGCAGGATGTTCAACCCGATCGAGCAGCAGTAGTTCTCATTTAGCTCCAGCAGTGAGGCTTTTCGCCCACGTGTATTAGCTGTAACTCCCACCTCCACGATGATCTCGTCCCAAATGAGCTCCTCAATTAAACGCTTCGTGGTGGCGATACTGAGTTTCGAGAGCCTGGATACCTCTTTGCGCGGTATGGGCGCAGCATCTCTCACGATATTGAGAATTATCTTTTTGTTTCGCGCAGCATTATCGATATGACTGAGTCCTGTCTGTTCTATCTGAGCCCTCCATTTGGCTCAATTTGAGCAAATATAAGTATATTGATAAAGAACTGTTTGTCAATATTCAATTAGTACGTCACTGTTTTAGAAGCTCGTTGACGCAACGAAAAATCTCATCGAGCATCGCTTCGGTAAGCCTACCAGTGAAGACGTTTTGCTGGCTGGGATGATAACTACCCACTAGCTGACGCTTATCGCTCAATCCGACGATTGCACCATGTGAGAAATGTGGAATCCGTCCTGGATACCATGAATTTTGACGCGCATGGTCAACGACGGTGCGCCAGCCTATATATCCCAGAGCAAGGAATACCTTTACGGGTACAAGAGCTATCGTCTCATTGTACCAACCCATGCAATTGTGTATCTCTTCGCGATTAGGTTTGTTGTTCGGAGGTGCGCAGTGCAGGCTGGCTGTTATAGCGCAGCTTGAAAGCGTGAGTCCATCCTCACGGTGGGTGGCAGTGGGTAGATTGCTGAATCCGGCCTTCCATAGAGCCCTGTAAAGGAAATCACCGCTTCGGTCACCTGTGAACATCCTCCCAGTCCTGTTGGCGCCATGAGCAGCAGGTGCTAGGCCAACAATAAGGAGCTTTGCATTATGATCACCAAAGTTGGGAACTGGTCTGCCCCAGTAGCTCCAGTTTTGGTATGCTCGTCGTTTCTGTTCTGCAATAAGACGGCAGTATCTGCGAAGACGTGGGCATTTTTCGCAGTTTACGATCTTCTCATTTAGTAGTTCCCATCCACTTCTCATCGAGAAAAGCCCCTATTAAAACCTCTTTGTATTATATACTAATAACAGTCCAGTTTAAATTCAGATAAAACGGATGGAGGAGCAGGAGGGACCAGCGTGTCTTGGGAATATATTCTTTCTGAAGAGGACTACGGATTATACAGGAGAAATATATCTTTACTGGAGGAACAGGTTATTAACCATTTCCCCAGTTTCTCTAACGCACCTGAGATTTTATCCGCCATACGAAAGGTTCCCAGGCACCTGTTTGTGAATAAAAGCTACAGGTATATGTCGTATACCGATAATGCAATCCCTACTTCGGGAGGGTTAACGACTAGCGCTCCCTCTGTGATTGCAGAAATGATCTACAAGACCGGAATTAAAAGGGGGGAGAAATTGCTGGAGGTCGGGACAGGGACCGGTTATGAAGCAGCTGTTCTGTGTGAAATGGGAGTGAGGGTTTTTACCATAGAAATTGACAAGTATCTGGCGAACAGGGCCAATCAGGTTCTCGTCAAGTTGGGTTACAAAATTGATAAGGGGATAGGGGATGAGGTTAAAAGAAAACAGATGATGAAAAGATACAATGAGATTAAAAACCTCTTTTCCATGAGAGGCAGTATCCAACTCTTTTTAGGAAATGGTCAATTCGGCATTAAAAAGCACTCTCCTTTTAAAGGGATTATTGTAGCAGCTTCTGTGCCTCAACTTCGACACCTCGACCATCTTTTATCACAGTTGAGCGATAGTGGAGGAAGACTTGTTGTTCCTGCAGGACCGAGGAATGCACAGTCTCTTTACATTTTAGAAAAACGAAACGGTACGTTTTACACCTCTGTTTTGGATGGAGTTAGCTTTGATTTTGTACGACTTTTTCTGG
>CAYFYU010000162.1:0-4984 GCA_964347455.1 uncultured Spirochaetota bacterium
GCCTCGAAGGATGCCTCGAAGGATGCCTCGAAGGATGTTTCGAAGGATGTCTCGAAGGACGCTTCGAAGGATGCCTCGAAGGATGTCTCGAAGGATGTCTCGAAGGATGGCTCGAAGGATGCCTCGAAGGATGCCTCGAATGAAGCCTCGAAAAAATCTTCTGAGAAAGCCTCGAAGGAAGTCTCGAAGGAAGCTTTGAAGGAAATCCCGAAGGAAAGATCTTCTCTTCCACGATTGTTCGATGAGATGACTATCACGTTTGGCTACACAAGGAAGGAAACATGTCGTATTAAACCCCTTGAGCTATTATGGCTAACTCATGATGCAATGGTTACGTGTGGGGGGCGCACTTTTTATGTGATGGCTTTTACAAGTTTTTATGTCAATAGTTATCGTGAATTAGTTGTAGTGAGAGATGATATTGATTATGGTCTCTTTCAGTTTAATAAGAAATGTGCTCGTGATCGCTCTATCCTTCCATCGATAAATTATTACCGCTGGTAAGTAGAACCATTTCATAAAAATTATGTTATAAAAAATTGAAAAAAAGGGGGTCTTTATATGCATAATAAGAAATTACATAAAAATTATGTCAGATAACCCATTCCAAGAAATATTGCGTGAGGATAAGGCGTTATTTAAAAAGTTGTTAAATTTCTATATTGAACAAGGTAATGCCGAAAAAATTGCCCAGATGACTAATTTGACTACTCCGGATAGAACTCAAGAACTGGCCAGATTATTACATGGGAATCCTTGGAGTACTGAACAAAAAGAATTAATTCAAAAAATTGTCGACGAGGGAAGATATGATCCAACATATAATACTGGTTCTTATGATCTAGTTACATCAGCTATTTATACACATAGGTGTGTGGATGTAAAAATCATAAGAAAGATGTTGAATCATCCAAAATATAAGGAACATAAAACACCACGGTTACTCGATATTGCAATGTATTTGCCAGATGTATCTAAGATGCTAATTGAGGAAGGTGTTGAACCAAGTGCAAACTGCTGGTACAAATTGTTAACTGGTGTGGATAAAAATAATCTTATAGATATACTTTTAGAAAAAGGTTACATACCTTCCAAACAAAGTATACTTTCTGTTATGACATCGCCTGCTATCAATTCGATAAACAACTTTGAATACAGTTCAAAAATAGAAAAAATCCTAAAGAAGGCTGGATATACTTTTACAGAGGCTGAACTTAATACAAATATTTTCACAATAGTTCAACTATCCATGTATTTGAAATCTATTGAGGATTGTAAATAGAACATTCTATTAAAATCAACAATTTATTGAAAATTATAATATTAGTATAGGTTTGATTCAAGAACTCTCAGGACCAACTGTTGCTTCTCCAGTTAGACGATGAGTCGGCTCGTGAGAGTTTAAATTTGTTCAAAACGGTAAATTTGTCTGCACTTTCAGGATGTTTAGCGACATATTGTTGATAATGATTATCGCAGAAGCGCATTCCTCTGAGAGAATATTTGAAGTCAAACATACATGTAAATCCAGATGGATGGTTATCCATATTGAAGTTGCATAGGCCTTTCTCAGTATGTTTTCTCATGGTTATCAGGAAATCATGGTGAAAATCACAGTAAGGTGTGCCATTGATTTCAAGAGTAGTTGTTTTTTTACAGTAGATTTGTTTAGATACAATCCAAAAATTGCATTCACATTCAGATCCCATTTGCTTGTCTCATTAAGATAATACACTCATCTTAATAGGCCAAAAATCTTTCAATTTTTATTAATTCGCCATATAAAAAAATGAAGGTAAAATACCCTGATTTTACCCACTACTAAACTACAACTAACCATGACATTTTCACCTGTCAATGAACCTGAAGTAGTCAATCTCTACCATTTGCTTGGTGTTTCAGAAGACGCTACATCTCGTGAGATAAGGACTGCTTACAAACGGCAAGCTAAACTTTGTCATCCTGACAAGAACGAAGATAGTGCTGAGAGCACAAGAAATTTTCAAAAGATTGTGGAAGCTTATGATGTCAAACAACATTGTTACAATGCTGCTGATCACCGTCCTGAGACTGCTTGTACTGTTCCTCGAAAGGTTTTTTGTCGACAATGGCAGAATGAGGGATTATGTATGCCTAATGATCGTTGTCGTTATGCTGCAGGTCATACTAACGAGGAGATCAAGTGGGATAATGTTTTGTTATTCCTGAAAAAGGAGCGCAAGTATTGGGAGAATATGATGGAGCAGGAGGTGAACGGTGTCAATACGACGCCACTTCGTTCCTGTCATATTCATGGTATATCAATGCCTGTTTGTTCCAAATGTTTTGAGGAGTATCAATGGAAGTTGCATCAATTGCGTGGCTTAATCAATGCGATTCACAAAATTCGTTTCTTGAAGTCTTTAATGATAATTCATGAAGATTCGGAAACACAAAGTAAGCTATTGCGCCAATATGATCGGTTTCGTACCTTTCTTTGTGAGTTTGCTTACTAGTAGGTTATATACCTGCACATAATTGAAAAAATGAAGGTAAATACCTCCAATATGTACCAAATACAATCCAGTCAATGCAAACAAATGATGGATCCTAATTACACAGAGGCTGAAGATATTTGTATTATATGCAGAAAGATTCGCAATGGATCGATGGCATATAGTCCGAGAGAGATTTTCCAGCTATGCGATCGATATCGATCTGTTGCAGAGAAGGCGGCAATATCGGAATCAGAAGAGCAACTCAAAATATTGGATGCTTGGTGCTTTTTGACCAATTGGTTGGTGGAGCAAGGCTATCGCCACAATGATAAATAGCCCTCTGCTACATACTATGATAAGCAATTGAAAAAAATGATAGTAAATTATAACTACTCACACTCTTACTCTTTATCAAGTATCAAAATATCAAACATGCCTCCTAAACTAGTTTTAGAGATTCCCGACGATCTCGATCGAGCTCCTAAGGCACCTGATAATCGTGAAACGGATAAGTGCCCAGTTTGTAGTGACGATCTGTGTGATGACTGTGTTGGATTTGGTTCCTGTAGGACTACATCTGATCCACCGGTTACGCACTTGCATACAGTTCATTTGTCATGTTTCATGCATATGATCAAGCATAATATAGGAGATTGTTTGGTCTGTCGAGTTCCAATAAATGCAGAGGATTTGTGGATGGTAAGTGGAATGCGAATCAGAAAATTGAATCCTTATGAGATATTAAGGAGCAAGGATGAGAATGAAGATTGGAAAATGTTGGCTAGTCTTCTGGTTGGAGCGTCGGTATCAGCAGTGGGAGTTGGTGCTTCCAAAGTTGTTTTAGCTGCAGGTTTTGCGAAGATGTTGAATCTAATTATGGCTACGGCCAAGGCGTCAGGGCTCAAATATGTGGCGGTGGTCACGAGTCCATATTATATGGTTCCGGCGGTGGCGTCGGTAATCTTTTTGGCGTATTGGCAGAGAAGGTTGTAATCTTGACTTAGAGATCTGGGTCAGGGTGTAAGTTATAAATGAATTATAATTTTTATTATGCGTTGGATGTTGCGGAAATGTTAAAGTTGGAGCAGTTGGCATATATGGCGTATATGGATGAGGGTTTTTACAAGGTTTTATTTTCGGAGTATTTTTGGGAGATTTATACGAAGAAGAATTTACCTTTTTACAAAAAGACTGATACTTGGGCAAAAACCTTCCAAAAGTGGTATCGGATCCAAATTCCAAATTTATTTTATGTCAAGTGCCCAGATTGCCAGGACGAATTGTTAAGTGTTGCTCATCCGGATTTTTATAAAAAGGTTATTGGTGTATGGGCAACTACTCGGTATGATTATGAAAAAGTGTTAGAATATTATTGTAGATTCTGCACACGATATTACATGGTACATTGCAGATGTGTTCAGAGTAATTATGGTAAAGAGAATGGTGAGAGGTTATATGCCAGAGGTGTTTTGAGTAAATTCCTAGGTTGGGAGGTATCTATGGGTGGTAATGGTGACGTTAGGCCTAATCGTCGTTCAGGTAGTGAGGAGTTAATGCAGGCGTTAGATGAGCATCATGATGTAAGAAATGTAATTTGTATATCGGAGTGGACGATGAGGGAGTATCCAGATGAGATGGAACCTTTTATGATGTATTATGTAGGAGATAGGAATATTTATTATATGGGGATAGGTAATGGAGAGCCACTTCCAAATGGGTATGGAGGGTATCGTCATTATTGGAAGTGTGAGGTGTGTAATGAGATAAATGGATATAAGGATCGATAGGTTGAATTTGTACTCTTGGAGTGGGTAAAAAATTGAAGATGAAATGGTAGGAGGAGGGTATTTTCTAAAGGTAAGGTTGAATAAGATGGATGACAAATTTGTTCAAAGATTGCTAAAAAGACTTCATGTAAGGTGTGAGTCTTGTTGGGCACTTCTTAGTCGTTGTGACTGGAAATGTTCTCATTGCGGTTGGAACATTCCGAATCGTGATAGGTCAGCTATAACTGTCAGGATTTTGGAGAAAGTCGAATATAAGGAAATTGTTCGAACATCATCAGGTGAAGAGTTTCTTTTCAATCAGACATCCGGAGAGATATTAGGAGAGAGAATTGATTATGATTATGGTACGTATCTAAAGCGGTACATTGCTGTTCCAGGATTTAAAATTAGGACTGGTATCAATGATTCGTTTGATTTTGAATTCGCAAGATTTGTAGGAGTCTTACATGGATTATTCTATCCAGGAGGATCTTTCGCTTATGTCCATGATGGTGTTTTTAGCATTAGATATTATTGGGGTCCTAATCTTACAGAATTTCTCAATTACAAATTATTCCCTCATGTAGAAAAATTGTTGATGGAGGAGCGTCTTCGTCGTTTTAGGGCTAAACGGGCTCTCAAGAGGATTCATGGTGCTATCATCTGCTTTTTGTACGAGATGCCAGCTCCAGGGTCGGATGATCCGAATGAGACTAGGATGGCTGTTCGAGACTTTCAAAG
>CAYFYU010000162.1:4994-5569 GCA_964347455.1 uncultured Spirochaetota bacterium
TAATTATAAAAAAATTGAAGATGAAATGGTAAGTGGATGGTATTTTAAAGGTAGGGGTAGAATAGGATGGATGACAAATTTGTTCAAAGATTGTTGGACCGAATGGGTCGTGTAAGGTGTCGGTGCTGTCGTCAATTTCTACATCGCCGAGAACAGTGGTGTTCGAATTGTGGTTATAGAAGAGTACGGAGACGACGTGGCAAGCGTAAGTCAGCCATAACTGTTAGAATCCATACTGAGATCGAAGAAATTGTTCGGACATCTTCAGGAGAAGAGTTTCCTTTCAATTTACAGACATCTCGAATATGCTTGGTTCATGACTATATAGATCAAGAGCGGTATGTTTTAGTTCCCCAATTCAAGACTATAACTACTATCACGAATCCGAATTTATATGGTAATGAATTAAAGAATGAACTCAGTAGCATAGTGGGAGTCTCTTACGGATATCGATTTTACGGATATGGACTTCTGCCACAGATTTTCGCTCATGTTCGTGATGGAGTGTTTAGCATCAGGTACTATGGACCTAGACTCACAGAATTTTTTAACTATAAGCTATATCCTCATATAGA
>CAYFYU010000162.1:5579-7152 GCA_964347455.1 uncultured Spirochaetota bacterium
TATCATCCACTTTTTGTACGGAATGCCAGTTCCAGGGTCGGATGATCCGAATGAGACTAGGATGGCTGTTCGAGACTTTCAAAGGGCACAAGCTGCTTTATAGATAGTCAAGAACCCAACATTAGTCATGATTATAAAAAATGAAAATAAAATCTGTCATTCACTTGAATGGGTAAAGTATCAGGTCAAAAATGCCAAAACATAAAAAAATTGAATACGATCCATCGTCACCTTTTCTGAAGGTGGAAAATATAGTGTTAAATCTGGATAATATCTCACTTATCCGCCATTACATGTATGGTGATGGTAGAACTTCGACAGGAATACGATTTAATGGGACTAATGAAATTGATACCCTTGTAACAGGGGACATACTCTCATTTGATGATATCTTTGAGGCGTGTCAGGCTAGACAAAGGTATTTGAATGAGCGTCATATGCAGGAGTTGTATAGGCCTTTGATGCGAGAGGTCAAGAAAGATTTTGAGGAGAGAAAATGAGAAGAAGATTGATTTGCTTGTAGCAAGCGAACGTGGTGAGCACGTGTTTAGATCTTCGCTTCGCTCAGGTCGATTAATACTAGGCATCCGCTATTGCCTAAAATATGAGTCAAGAGTGAACTATAATATATGTTACAACTCTTATTAAAAATTGATTAACAAATTCTATTTATAATCCAACTTTTGATAAGAGGCACATGTTCAAGAGTATGAATTCAAAAGTTATATTGAGACACTACTTTGTCAAACGACTGTTAAAAAGATTATAACAAGAATATTAGTCAACATTGACTTGGCCATTTCCGGCATCGCTGGAATGAGATGCCCTATTTTTGACATATAATAACATATTTTAGCCGATGTTATCAGTGATTTTATGAAACAAGTGTCCAAAAACCATCGCGCAGGTTTTCAGGTATGTGGGCTCGAAAAAACGTGAATTAAAAATATATTTTAATTGGTATTGTCAGTGATTTTATGAAACAAGTGTTCAAAACCATCGCGCAGGTTTTCAGGTGTGTGGGCTTGAAACAACGCGAATTAAAAATATATTTTAACTGATATCATCAGTGATTTTATGAGGCAAGTGACCAAAACCATCGCGCAGGTTTTAGGTAGATGGGATCGAAAACCCGCGAATTAAAAATATATTTTAACTGATATCATCAGTGATTTTATGAAACAAGTGGCCTAAAACCTGCGCGATGGTTTAGGTATGTGGGTTTGAAAACCACGAATAAAACATATATTTTAACTGACAACATCAGTAATTTTTTGAAACAAGTGGCCAAAACCATCGCGCAGGTTTCAGGTGTGTGGGCTCGAAAACCCGCGAATTAAAAATATATTTTAACTGATATCATCAGTGATTTTATGAAACAAGTGGCCTAAAACCTGCGCGATGGTTTAGGTATGTGGGTTTGAAAACCACGAATAAAACATATATTTTAACTGACAACATCAGTAATTTTTTGAAACAAGTGGCCAAAACCATCGCGCAGGTTTCAGGTGTGTGGGCTCGAAAACCCGCGAATTAAAAATATATTTTAACTGATATCATCAGTGATTTTATG
>CAYFYU010000163.1:0-1076 GCA_964347455.1 uncultured Spirochaetota bacterium
GCATCCTCGTTTGGGAAGATAGCCCTGTTTTTTGTGACTTTCCGAATACCTCGATTGAAACTTTCAATCGGGTTGGTGGTGTAAATAAGCTTCCTGATCTCTGCAGAATATTTGAAATACGTCGAAAGCTCAGCCCAGTTCTTCCTCCATGATGTGACAATATGTGGATATTTCTTTGCCCATTTCTTTTCGAATGCATCCAGGGAAGAGACAGCCTCCTGTTCGGTAGCAGCACCATAGACCAATTTTAAATCTTTCGCAACCGCCTTTCGCTCTTTCCAGGAAACAAATCGCAAAGAGTTTCGAATCTGGTGGATGACACTTTTTTGTATCTCCGCTTTCAGGAATACCGATTGAATGGCTTCTGAAATCCCGGACAAATTATCCACTGAGAAGATCAGTATCTCTTCTACACCCCTATTTTTCAGCTCATTCATCACCGTCAGCCAATATTTCGCTGATTCAGTTTCCGCTAAATATAACCCCAGACACTCCTTACTCCCCTCTAAATCAATCCCGATGACCGCATACACCGTCATATTTTGTACATGCCCCTCATTGCGCATTTTAACGACCAGACCGTCCATGAACACGATAGGATAGAGCACCTGCAAAGGTCTGCTATGCCATTCCTTGGCCCTTTCAATGACCGAATCGGTTATATTACTCACCGTTTCCGGTGAGATTTCATATCCGTAAATGTCATATATATGACTCTGGATATCTCGAGTACTCATCCCTTTGGCATACATGGAAATCACTTTCTCTTCAATCCCTGAAATATCCTTTTGGTACTTTTTAATAATCTGGGGATCAAACTTCCCCTTCCGGTCCCGTGGGACTTCGAGCTCTATCTCTCCGGTCTTTGATTTTACCTTTTTCGATGAATACCCGTTGCGAGCGTTATCAGGATCCCCGGCTTTCTGCTCATACCTCTTATACCCCAGATGATCAGTGATCTCCCCATCATAGATCGCTTCGATGACTTCTTTGGTGATACCTCGGAGTAAGTCCTGGAGATCTGTGGTTGTTTTGACGTCCTTTTCTTTGATGAGTTGTTGTAGTTTTTCTTTTTC
>CAYFYU010000163.1:1086-7085 GCA_964347455.1 uncultured Spirochaetota bacterium
AACCTCCTCTTGATGTTATACAATGTCGGCAATTTTTCTTAGTGGGGGGGGTACCCCCACTAAGAAATACCCAGAGGTCTACACAAAATATTTTACACTACTGGATAATATGAAATCTAATGGGGCTAGTAATTTACAGCAGATTTTGGATTTGATGTATCTTGTGATACTACGGTCAAAATTGAGATGTTTGATGGTTGGCCACTTATATTTCAATTACAATGAAACTTTGCTATTGGAAACCTCTCTGGTACGTGTTTCGTAAGTTTTTCAACCAGGGATGGGAGAAAGCGCAGTGTTTCCTCGTATCCCTGATTCAATAGCTTCTTACCCTCCTGCGGTTTCAGCCGATCAAGCGAATCAATCTTGGGTTTCAGTGTCAAAATCCTTGCTCCACACCCGCCAGGACAACGGCTTATGCCCTCCTCTCCCCCATACCTCTCATTTTCATATATTGCTTCGATCATTCTCCCCACGAGGTGCATTAGACTCCATTTTTCCTTCATGAAACTGTTGTCCCAATGAAGGCGGTCCCGGCTCTTTTCGATCTGATTGACAACAAGAACGTCAAGCTTTTCACGGCAGCAAATTGCGCTTCTCGGGGACAGATCAAAGACACCACCATCGATGTAATAGGAATCCCCGATCCGTTTTGCCTTGAACAGCACAGGAATTGCTGCGCTTGCCACGGCGTAGGGAGCTATCTCACCGGTATGAATAACTTCCTTTATACCCTTTGTAATGTTCGTTGCTACTATGTATAGCGGGATGGGACAATCCTCGAAGTTTTTGACTTTGAGAAGTTCAGAAACTATTCTTTCCAGACGATCTGTGTATACAATGCCGGTATAGCCCCTTCCGGCCCTTATGAGCAGGCGATACAAAATGGTAATGATAGAGTCTTTCTGCCAGTAATCTTTTACCCTTAAATCTTGAAGCCATTCAGCTACTTCTTTGGGATTCCTTCCACTGGCCACAATGGAGGATACCAGGGCACCGGCACTGGAACCTGCCATAGCCTTGTAGGTAATGCCTAATTCATCAAGTGCAAGGAGAAAACCGGCATGAGCGAATACACCCCGAAGGTCACCGGTTGAAAGCACCACTCCCCAGCGCCCTCTGCCGTTTCTTTTTTCAACCATGTGAATCTCTCCCTTTCGTTTATTTTACTATTGGAGTGCAACCTGTTCCAGTTCTCTAAGCGCCCTGTACACTCTCTCACGCAGTGCTATGTCAATAGTTAAAAACGTCTCGCACTCCATTTCCTCCATATAATCCTCAATGGCAATTCTCAGGTCCCATAACGGATCAAGGAGCTGGGTCCGCTTGATGTACATCGAGTGCTTCTTCATTTCCACTGATGTCGGCTTTAGCTTTGCTAATTTGGAATCTTCCAGCATATGTTCCCACCTCCTCAAGAATATTGCGACAGTGTCATCACCATTCAGTATCTGTATGCTCGTGTAAGCCGCTGCATATTCGGCTTACATCCTTGCCTGTACAGACGCCTACAGCACCCAGTGAGGTTTCAGACCTTTGAGCGTTCGTGCGTCCAACCTGTTACGGTTGCGTACAGCGGCTTCAATCGGTTTATGTTTGTTATCAAACAGTACAGACGATGCTGGACTAAACACCAGGAGCTTGAAAATGCCTGGGTTTCGGCCCTCATCCACGGAGCCAAATACAGAATCATTCTCTAGCTCATTCCACATGGGTTCGTGTATCGGCTTGCTGCCGTCTTGAGGATGCAAGGCACCCACTTTTAAGATTGTTTTGTTCATCGTTCAATACCTCCATTTAGGATAATAGTATGACGACAACTGCCATGAGTTAACACACTGATCAATTCAGCGTAAAAACTGTCTGCAGTTATCATTTCGTGCTTTTTATTATGCATTAAATACCCTACCCCTGTATACTATTTAGCAAATTACGTGCCAGTCCTTCGTTAATATGTAACTCTAATTATTTTAATATTTAGCTATTAATGTTAAGCACCTGTGTTATAAATTGCGATGAATACCTTCGCAGTTCAGGGGCATTCTGCGGTGAAAACAGCCGCTTTGTGAAGTATGAAATAATAGCCTCTAAAGAAAATGCAATACTACTCAATGCGGTTAGATAAAAACAGCCTGTGAGTCAGGAAAACGGTTAGTCTGCATTCAGACCGCAGTAGAGGAATACCTCCACATTCATTACTATTGACAGGATTTTTAACCGCCGTATTCAATGGATGGTGGGCTTCGTCTAACTCTTGACATTCTTGAAGAGAGAGGTATCGATACCAAGTGTTTTGATCATGTCCTGAAACTGCCTTCGATCGATTCCGGCACTTCGAGCACTTAAACTGACGTTTCCGTTGTTCTTGATGAGGAGTTTTTCAATAAACAGTCTCTCAAGCTCATCCTTTTTCTCCTTCACGATACCCGATTTATACTTTTTAAAGTCCTCCCATGTATCAGGTACATCATCGGTGAAGTGACTAAGCTCGTAGTCGTGTGAATGAAAGTCCTCTGCATCAATGATAACATCTTTAATGAAGTTACCATCTTTTGACATTAAAGCAGAGCGTTCTATGACATTGATGAGCTCGCGAACATTCCCGGGCCAGCTGTACTCGATGAGTTTCAACTTTGCCTCAGGAGAAAGGATGACATCCTTATTTCTTTCCTTTATAAAATAGTCGACGAGGGGAAGAATATCTCCTCTTCGCTCTCTCAGTGGTGGAATACCGATAGGAATGACAGCAATTCGATAGTAGAGATCATGCCTGAACTGTCCATCATCAACCATCCTCCTAAGGTTCCTGTTGGTTGCTGCCACGAGATGAAGGTTGACAGTTTTCTTAGTATTGCTCCCGATTGGGTAGTACTCCGGTATTTCAAGAACGTGCAGCAGCTTTGCCTGGATTTCGAGTGGGAGCTCGCCTATTTCATCGAGGAAAAGCGTTCCGCCATCGGAAAGTGCTATCTTTCCCTCATAATCCTGAACTGCACCTGTAAAGGCTCCCTTCTTGTAGCCAAAGAGCTCCCCTTCGAGTATGTCCTTGGGTATGGAGGCGCAGTTGAGCTTAACAAAGGGGCCCTCTCTCTTTGAGCGTTCATGAATGTAACGTGCCACCAGTTCTTTTCCTGATCCTGTCTCGCCGTTTATTAAAATTGGAGAATGAAACTGAGACGCTTTTTGCGAAAGATTGAGCATCTCAATGGTAGCCGGATCACTGGTTACAAACTCGATGTTCATTTCATTGATCAAGACCTTGTATTCCCTGTCTAGCTTCAGACTGCTCTTCGTTATCTCTAAGTAGGAGAGTGCACGATCGATGGACTGGATCAGGCTCTCAATCTTGATTGGTTTCACGAGATAATCGAATGCACCCTTTTTCATCGTTTCGACAGCGTGATTTATGCTTCCGTAGCCGGTAAAAACGATAAAGGGGATGGAGCCCTGCAGCTTTTTCACCTTCTCCATCAGTTCTATACCGTCGATGCCCGGAAGACGAACATCGGTGACGATCAGTTCGGGACGTTTCAGGTGAAAATCCCTCAGCGCCTTCTCAGCAGTACTGTAGTATGAAATATTGTATCGATTCGATAAATTTATCCTGAATATTTCCCGCATCTTCAGCTCATCTTCAATGATAAAGATCAGGGGTCTTGTTTCTCGATTCATCTTTTCATCTCGTTTACAGTCAATAGTGGAAGCGTAACCTTGAAGTGAGCACCCTTTTTAGAGGGGAGCAGTTCAATATATCCAAAGAGGTTTTCTATTAATTTTTTTGTCACCGTTAAGCCGAGGCCGGTTCCCTTTTTTCTCGTCGTAAAGAACGGCTCAAATATCTTATCCCGCAATTTGGCAGTGATTCCCATTCCATCATCCTTTATAAATACCGATACAGTTGTGTCGGCAATAGCGTAGTCAACATCGATGGTTCCATTTCTGTTTATTGCTTCAATTGAATTCAGTGAAAGATTCAGGAGGATCTGGAAAAGGATGTTTGGATCGGAATAGATGTAGAATGGCTCGTCTTTCTCGATACGAAACTGAATATTGCGGTCTTTCAGCTGATACTCCAAGAAGGATTTCAGTCTCTGAAGAGTGGCAGCGATATTGAAGGTCTCCAGTTCTGGTTTTTTCTGAAAATTGATGCTCAGCAGTTTGTTTGCCAGTATGTTGATACGGTTCGTCTCCTCCTGTATGAACTGGAGCATCCTAGTTTTGTCTTGCTCTTTTATTTCATTTTTAAGTATCGTTTCCACTGACGTGGATATGATGGAAAGTGGATTTCTAATCTCGTGGGCGAGCCCCGATGCCATTTCCCCGATAACGATCAGCTGCTCCATTCTGTAGTGATGTTTCTCTATCTCTCTTTCATTCTCATACATCTGACACCGTTCGATAAGGGAAGGCAACGTGGCCTTGATATAGTTTAATGAGTATATATCCTCATAGCTCCACCGTTGAAAAATACCCCGCTTTGGCAGCAGAATTAACGCAATGATTTCGTTTCCCCTGTTGATAGGGAGGATGAGATTTACACCGTAGTTGTCCAGCAACATGATATCTTCTCGCTTGTTCATATACATCAGAAGCTCTTCCAAAGTGACCCCTCTGTTCAATTTTGCAACCACTTTCATAAGCTCGCTCGACATCGCTATTTCGTAAGTGTAGCGTTTATCAACGCTCTCGTAGACCTTCCTATCCGAATTGAGCAGAAGCAGGTAACAATTTTCTAATTTACTGTAATTATAGAGTACCTTCTGGAGTCTCTTGTATAAACCTTTTATGGTCAGCGCGTATGAGAGGTACTCTAGCGGCTCTATACTCATAGCTCCAAATGGTGAAACATTTGGAAACCTTCTTCGAATGAATGAGCTGTCCAGTGCCCTCCTAAGGGTTGAAACTGCCATGTAAATAATAAATACCTCGAGGATAAGGATAACGGGTTCGGGAAGTGCAAGAGTGTTCGCCAGTTTGTTCTGGTTTTTCAGGATAAGGGAGCTGTAGATAAAAACCAAAATTCCGATGAGTGCGGGATAGAAGAGTACTCCACCCAAAAGCCTTTTGAGGTCGACGATATGAAAGCGAAAGAGGAGAATCACAATGAATGATGTAAAGCTCACCATCAGAAAACCAAGCCAGGGGAAGGGTATGTTGAAAAAGTAATCTATTATCCCCATAATCGACATGACGTATGCAAGGGGAACACCTATTAGGGTTAACAGCCGTATGGTTGCCTTTTCGTAGGGTATTATCTGCTCCCTATAACTATGTACAAAATTTTTCGTTGTAAAAACGAGCAGGGCTACTGAGAATGAAGTGAGCAGAAAGTAGAGGAAAACATAGACCACGGGTAGGTTTTTAAGGGAGATATCTAGGGAGATATTCCATAGATTGTCCGGAAACACAAACTTTTGTAAGTTTTGGTATGGAAAAGATAGGATAATCGAGAGGGATAGAAACAGGGTAATGCCAAATATTGCGATGAGTTGATTACGTTTGAAATTCTTTTTAATCGGATAGTAGAGTGACAGAGTGTAGAAAAGGGGAGGGAAGAATGACACCCCTAAAGAACCGAGTAATACCGCTGCGAGAAGAAACCGATCACCCTCGATTTTGAGATGAAACAGTAAGCTGATATCAATGAGAAGAATACTGAGAATAACGAAAGTAAGTATTCTGTTCAGGTTGCTCTTTGAATTATAGGTCCATACGACGTATCCGACGGTGAGATGAATAAGGATTAGTACTGTCTGTATATGAGAATAACTCAATTTCATACTGAGAGTAATATAACATAAAAATAAGGAGAAACAACGCTTAATTATTTAAACAGCATTGAACAATTGGGGGGATATTACACTTAATTTAATATTCGCTCTTCATGTGAGGGTAACCTATACGGCCACAGTTTCCCCTTTTGGGTCCTCTTCGTAAATCGGGGTACGCATCGTTTCCTGATAAATCTTGCAGCGTGGATCAGGTCCAATGAGATCCCC
>CAYFYU010000164.1:0-6911 GCA_964347455.1 uncultured Spirochaetota bacterium
TTACTCATTTAAGCCCAATTGTACTTATCCGGTCGTGGTCATCGGTTCTGGTTTACGATGGAGTGTACACCATCGGCTTATAATGGGGGCTGGTACCCCCCCTAACGGGTTGGCTTCACGCCTGCTTGGTCGTACGGTAATGTGTATGGGCGTGCGTACCCCACTATTTAGACTTTAGTTTGGCTTACTTACCTCATGTTAGCTCTTTGGCCCATAATGGTGTATTGATGCCATGAGTGTTTAGTGGGTTATCGTGGTATAGGATGAGTTAACACTCGGTGATATTTATCCATCTTCTTTTTTTCGCGCTGTTCAGTCAAATACCCCGGTTTTCCTGGCTACCGAAGATCGACACAGTTTTGATCGATAATAAGAATTTTCATCCCCAAGGAGGCGGAGAGCCTGCAATTGTCTATATGGGTGCCGTGATCGCAAACGCGATTTACGATTCGGTTGGCGCTTGGCTCCTCCAGCTTCCCATGACTCTTGAGAGAGTCAGAGAAACTTTGAATAAAGTGTAGCAACACAATGGATTGCATATTTTTATATTTCTACGTACTATGTCGGCTGGAGAAAGGGAGGTGTAAAAAAGATTGATCTCTTTGTGAACCCTCTTTCTTTTTATTAAAGAGCACTACTATGTTTTTGAACGAGAGGTTATTTTTGATCATAAACGAGGAGGAAGAGTTGGAATGACAAAAGAAGAGAGAGTATTGAAAACAATTCGGAAGCAAGACATAGACTATCTTCCCAGTAATATATATTTCGCTTCCCATAAAACCAAAGTGGGTTTAAAGGAGGCGTTGAGGCTCTCTTCACTGGATGAGTTGGATAAATATCTGGAGAATCATCTTCACCTCACCGGTCCAATGGATGACATATTTAGATTCAGAAGTGATTTTGATTTCCTCAGAAAGGCTGAAAAAACAGTCTTTGCCAATATGAATTGGGAGAAAGGTATTTTGAATGATCGCTGGGGTATTGGATATGATATAAATACTGATGGTATTTAGATAAGACATCATCCATTCAGGCATAAAAATAGGAAAGAAATATTTAAATTCTTACCTCCTAATCTGAGTGAACCCAATAATTTGGTACTTATCGAAGAGGATATAAAGAAGTATTCAGGCGAATACCTGATAATCCTTGCGGGATATTATGGTATTTTTGAAAGGGCTTGGGGATTGATGGGATATGAAGAGTTTATGATGGCAATGGTTCATGATGAGGCCCTGGTTGAAGCATTATTGGATGCAATTACGGAATATAAAATCGAATATGCAAAGTTGACTGTGCGACTTGGATGTAAGATTGGGCATACAGGAGATGATTATGGGTGGCAGAAAGACCTCATGATGTCAAAGGATATGTGGATACGGTATTTTAAACCCAGACTCGCCAAGGTGTGGTCCATATACAAAAATGCTGGCCTCCCGGTAATTCATCATTCCTGTGGTAATATTACCAGTATCATAGGGGATATGATTGACATTGGTCTCGATGTACTGGAACCCGTTCAGGAAGTAATGGGCTACGATTATTTGAAACGTGAGTTTGGGCAGCACCTTACATTTTGGGGCGGTATCGGAACCCAGCGTCTTCTCCCCTTTGGTACAACAGATGAAGTGCGCAACATGGCTTCAATGGTAATAGAGACTCTGGGTAAAAACGGCGGTATGATTATAGCGCCCGATCAGGAAATAATGGCCGATGTGCCGTTGGATAATCTTAGAGTACTGGTGGAAACAATACGAGAAAAGCGGGAAACTGTTCTTCATAATTGAAATTGGCGATGCTGGCTGTTTGCAATAACCTCGTTTCAAGCAGCTTTTTATTTCAGATTTTTCTTGACAACAATAAATGAGTTTATAAAATGGATGCTCTAAATATCGAAAATTGTAGAGATATATCTGATGATGATTTGATATATCTTCATAAATAGTATCACCGATATTTAAAAACATTAAATTTTTTAGGGGGAAACGAATGAGAAAAAATTTTATTTTACAGATTTCAATGCTGCTAATTCTTTTTATGTTGGGTTCTTTATCATTCGTGAGCGCTGAAAAAACAGATGAATCTGCAGAATCGGGAGGTGTTGCTGTTGGAGGGCGTTTCGAAGGTATGACTGTATGGTACGATATTGTTGCAACAGAGGGAGATCCGCTTGCTACAGTAATTTATTCCGGTGCAAAAGCAGCGGCGGATGATTTTGGTATAGAACTGGTCGCATATTTTTCAAACTATAATCCTGAAACCATGCTTGAGAATTTTAAAAAAGCCGTAGCAGCCAACCCTGACGGAATAGTTGCAAATGGTATCCCTGGACAGGATGCGTTTCGACCCTTAATAGAAGATGCCTTGGAGAAAGGTATTGCCATAACTTTATTTGCAGTTGATTTACCCGATATCCGCTCGGATTACAAAGATAAAGGTATAGGCTTTGCGGGATCAGACTTATACGATGCGGGTTATACTTTGGGAAAGAGATGCGTGAATAAATGGAATTTGGGTGAAGGAGATAGAGTAATGGTTTGGGGTCACCTACACAGGGAAGTATTAGGTCTCAGAACCCAGGGTAGTATTGACGCTTTGAAGGAGGCAAATGTTACTGTTGATTCTATAAATATATCGGATGAAGTTAGTGCTGACGCTGCTATGGGAATTCCGACATTTGTGAGCTATTATACCTCAAATCCTGATGTCGACCTGGTTATATTTGACCATGGGGTAATGACTTCAACTGTAAAAACATATCTGGATGCCGCGGGCCTGAAACCTGGGGAATTAAAAACCGCTGGCTATGATTTATCCGCAGCCACAGCTGACGCGATAAAATCTGGCTATTTAGGATTAACATTTGATCAACAATTCTTTTATCAGTCCTACTTAAGTGTTCTGCAGGTTCTTCTGACAAAGAAGTATGGATTTGGGGGAGTATACTCTAACACAGGAAGTGGTTTTGTGGAAGACACGAACATTGATATTCTCTATCCATTAATAAAAGAAGGTATTAGATAACAAAGAAGCACTATGAGCAGTAACGCAGGATCTATAACCTTGAAACCCTTGTTGGAGTTGAGAAATATTAATAAATCATACGGGAATATTGTTGCCCTGTATGATGAGAATTTTCAAGTCGGCCACAATGAGATAATTGGCTTAATCGGTGATAATGGTGCGGGAAAATCAACATTAATAAAAATTATTACCGGTGTAGTCAATCAAGATAGAGGCCAAATATTTTGGAAAGGGAATAATATTAGCAGCCATTCGGTGAAACAATCTCGAGAACTGGGAATTGAAACAGTATATCAGGATAAAGCGTTAGGTGAACAGCAGAATATTTGGCGAAATATGTTTATGGGAAGGGAATTAACATATAAAACAGGATTCGTAAAAAGAAGAGAATCCAAATCCAGAGCTATTAAAATATTGAAGGAATTGGGATTTACCAAATCTGATTTTTTGAATCCTGTTTTAAATGTTGGCAGTTTGTCGGGCGGGGAGAAGCAGGGCATTGCAATCGCCCGTGCCTTATATTTTGAATCAGAATTGATAATTTTGGATGAACCAACCAACAACCTCTCAATAACAGAAACGAACAAAGTATTAAATTTTGTGCAAGAAATTAAAAATCATGGTAATTCCTGTATAATCATTTCTCATAATATTTACCATGTATATCCGGTCGCAGATAAATTTGTGGTTTTGGATAGAGGGAAAATTGTTTCCGAATTTTTAAAGAATAAGATATCTCTGGATGATTTAGTAAGCCATCTGAAACATATTGCTGAACACGGGAGAGACTGATTGGGACAATTTCAATTTTTTATGGTATTCATTGAATAGTATTATTACGAAAATCAAATAAAACTGAAAGTTTAAATAACCCGCCTGCAAGTTTTCTTTCATGAATAAAATATGATACTATTTCGTCGAATCAACAGGTCTTAAATATGAAAGCTAAATTTAAATATCTTTTGCAGGAATCAAGATTGCAGCTGAGTATATTTTTAGTCGTTTTAGTGATGTTCGTAATTTTCATTATTTTTAACCCTGCGACCTTCTTGTCACGCAATATGTATTTAGCTTTGATGTCCATAATACCATTTACCGCAATACTGGCAATATCCATAACATTATTGGTAATCGTAGGAGAAATTGATCTTTCATTCCCCTCAGTAATAGGAATTGGTTCTTATACCTATGCATTTGTTTTTACTAATTCAGGTAATGTGTATTTCGCTTTTATTTGCAGTCTATTAATTGGGGCTTTTGCGGGTTTAATAAATTATGTTTTTGTGGTGAAAGTTGGTATACCTTCATTAATTATTACTTTAGGTATGAGTTTTGTACTCAGGGGATTGGTAAACGTTTTGATGAAAGGTCTTGGAATTTCACTTGTAGAAACCAAGGAATATATTCTGTATAAAATATTTATTGGAAGAATTGGAGGGATTATTCCAGCTCAAGTTGTCTGGCTGGTCGTAATAGCAATTTCATTTTCAGTTATCTTAAATCTTCATAGATTCGGCACACATATTTTGTTTACCGGTGACAACATCCAAAGTGCGAAAATGATGGGTATTAACGTCAATCGAGTAAAACTGATTATATTTGTTCAGTTAGGCATTTTTTCAAGTGTTGTCGGTATGTTGTCTTCTTCAGAAATATTATATGTGTATCCTTCAGCCGGTGAGGGATACTTACTTAGAGTTTTAGCTGCTGTTTTCATCGGCAGTACTTCAATTTTTGGGGGAAGTGGAACTATTTTTGGGACGTTAATGGGCTCAATTATCATTGGTTCATTGGAAGCTGGAATTCTCGCAATGGGTGTTTCAGGCTTTTGGGTTCAACTTGTTTATGGCCTTGTGATAGTTTCGGCTTTAAACTTTTATGCATATTTAACCAAATTGGGCAAGCATTAATTTAAATAAACTGTTTTCGACGCCCCTTATGGGTGTATTGAGATCGAGAAATTTTTCTTATGGCTGAGGAGAATTGTATGACCGAAAAAGAAAGGTTTTTACGAACACTGAGATTTCAGGAGCCAGACAGGGCGCCTTTGTGGGAAGCCGTCGGTATATGGCCCGAATCACTGGAAAAATGGTTCGATGAAGGGTACCCTGAAAATGCATACCTCTCTAAATACTGGGGTTTTGAGTGGGAAGGTGACATTACCAATTACTGGAACCTGCACAGTTACTTCGGTTTCGACCGCAGGGACCTTGTGTCCGTCGACACTGGATTGCTGCCGAGGTTTTCACCGCAGACCAGAGAGGAAGCGGATGGCTACAGGCTCAGCGTAAATGAGTACGGAGTTACATTAAAGGAGAAGCTGGACGGCACATCGATCCCCCAGTTCATCGAATTTCCAGTCAAGAATAGGGAAGATTTCAGAAAAATAAAGTGCCTTTACGACCCAGATGACCCAGCACGCTATCCAAAACGCTCAGGTGTGAACTACAGGGTCGACAAAAGCTGGAAAGAGCTTGTAGACGAGTACAACAATGCCGATTATCCTATCGGGCTTGTGGTGACTGGTTTTTTTGCACAGCCCAGGGAGTGGATGGGCCTGGAAAATTTTTTGCTTTCCTTTTACGACGATCCTGCATTTGTGGAAGCGATGATGGAGTTCTGGGGGGATTTCTCTCTCTCAGTGGCTGATAAAGTCCTTTCTGAAATTAGTATAGATTTTTTAAAGATATGGGAGGACATGGCATTTAAAACTGCGTCGCTCATATCGCCGAAATTTATCAGAGAGTACATGATGCCTCAATACAAAAGGATAGTTGATTTTGTGAGATCCAGGGGGGTGGATATAATTTTTGTTGATTCCGACGGCAACTGCGACGAGCTTATACCTCTGTATCTCGAGTCCGGTATAAACGGTATCTATCCTCTCGAGATCAAAGCGGGCAATGATCCTGTCGCTGTGAGAAAAAAATATGGAAAAGACCTGTTTTTTTTCGGGGGGATCGAGAAAGAGGTTCTCGCAGAAGGTCCCCAGGCTATTGAAGAAGAGGTAATGAAAAAAGTGCCCGCTCTTTTAGAGTCGGGAGGCTATATTCCAAGTATTGACCACGCAGTTCCCTCCAACAGTAGCTTGAAAAACTATATGTTCTACATTGAACTACTGAAAAAACTCTTCAATACCTCATGAACTCGAATTTTAGGAATCGTTATTTATATGTATTATAGAGATCATACCCCTCCCCATTTTCCTGCATAATACTATTAATACTCAATTACTGTTGAAATTAATACGGGAATAGTCGGATAAAGATTTCCTAAAAGAGCTTTAAGCGCTATATTTTATGGTTAGATATTTACAAAGCTGTTACCAGCTCACATACTGCTATGTAGTATTTTGTCAAACCCTCTTCATAATAAAGTTCAAAAAACTAAGGTTATCTAATAACGTCAATCACGTACAGACTGCTATTCGATCTTACCAGGTTATTCTGGTAGACCAGCATACCGAAGCGTTGAGATGGACCAAACTTTGTCACGGTGTTTTAACACCAAGTATGAGACGATCTCATCCCATCGTGATTTACGTATGATTTACGCTTTTCATTCTATCCTCAGCTTTTCAAAATCTTCCCTGTATACTCGGATTCAGAGATATATCCATCTTTAAACACTCCCGCTTTTACCTGTGCATCCCAGGCAATATGCCACATCAATACTTCCAACCGCCTCATGCTTGCAACTATCGCTATCTTCTTGTGCTTTGGATTCTTTTTCACAATACGCTGATACACGCGTGCTTCCTGCTCATCGTATGCTACTCTCACCCAGGTTGCCTGACATAATACCATCCTCACTCGCGCAGGCCCTTCTCGTGTGACCAGCCCCCACACTTTGTACCACTTCCAGAGTTAGTATCACATGCGTAGGTG
>CAYFYU010000165.1:0-2826 GCA_964347455.1 uncultured Spirochaetota bacterium
TCTTCTCCTCCTCTTTTCTTGCACGCGCTATAATCTCTGAGAGTCTCTCAAAATCTCCTTCAGCCATATCATCACTATGGATCTCAAGCATGGCGGATACCGCTTTATCAAGGGAACCGTTAAAGTATGTTCTCAATAGCTGCTTTACCGCTGAAAAAGCTGCTTCCCGGTGCTCAAAGGCTGGTGAGTAGATGAACTTCCTCCCCTCTACTGTGTGGGTGATCAGCCCCTTCCCTTCAAGGATACTGAGCACCGAGCGTACCGCTGAATAGCTGGGAAAATTCGGGATAAACTCCCAAACCTGCTTCGCGGATAGGTGCTTTTCCCTATACATTACTTGCATTACCTGTTGTTCCCGTTTTGTCAGGATTGGCTGTTGTTCATTTTTCATCGCGATGACACCTCCTGGTGCAGATTATTCTGCACTATATTGTAAAACTTGTCAAGCTTTTTCTGCAGTTTTTTCTGCATTTTTTAACGATTTTTTCTTTTATTGAGAATTACTCTGAATGAGGCCATGAAATGCTACACGCAGGTTGATATATATAAAATCAGAAGAGGAAATTAGAGAGAATGAGATAGTTTTACGGATCAATTCGATTAAAGTATTTACCGATTATTTCAAATCGGAGTGTTTAACATAAGAATCCGTAGCGGAAAACTTAAATGATTTGGGTTATGAGCCCAATTCCTGCTATTTCTTGAGTTATAAGAGGTTATGCTCTATTATAAAGCTGTCAGAGAGTTAGAAAAATCCAAGATTCCACACAGTATAACCGATTATAACGGAACATAATCGACTCTTCAAATTTTTGTCCCAATTTTCCGTATGACAAAGACCCTCCTCGATATAACAAATACCAACGAACCATGCTGCAAAATGGTCCATTGGTATTTATTAAAGGAGGTTCCCAAAAAATGAGGAAATATCTATTTCGATAACAATTTTATTACAGTAACTATTAAAATTAGAATACTTTTATCTTTCCAATATGTTTGGCCTGACAAAATTAATCCCCTCTGCCTGAATTTTTAAAGTTGGAAATAATACGGGTTTCGTTATAAATACAAATCCCTCTTTCTGCGCAATGAATCCATCCTCAGATTTTGTCCCACTCATCGATGGATTCCAGCAGAAGCACTGATCTACCTGAACCTTCTCAGCACTCTCAGCAGTAACGATCGTGTCACGAATGTCATAACCCATCGCGCCGCCTTGATGGTGAAACCTCCATTCATCTTTGTAGCCAAGCTTCTCATACAGATCGCAGGTCTTCCTAAAAATATCACCTGTTATTGTACCAGGCCTAGTTGCTGCAATCATTGCGCATTCTATATATACATTGTCCCTATATTGCTTTTGTAGCTCTTCGGGGATTTTTCCAAAATGCATCAGTCTGGTGACTGTTATGTTCAAACCCCATTTTCTCGACATCACGTTGAGCATGGCATACCGCTTAATCTTCTGCTCAGTCGGTATCGGATGTCTATACTTGTAAACACGTTCATCAGCCGCCGCCTGATAGCCTACCTGACCGATACCATCCCTCCAGAGCAGCCTTGTCATCTCTCCGGTGATCTCCGCCTCAGTATCACCCTGCTTCATCTCCATAAGCACGGTCTCAACCGCTCGTGATGTCTTCTCCCCAAGCCAAAGGTATCGCTCAATCTCAGGAGGAGTGAGTGAGTATCGCAAACTCTTGATCTCATCACCGATAAACTGTGTCCCATCGATTAGCATATCACACCCAACCTTCTCAATAGGGACCACCTTCTTAATACAATCCATCTCACTTCCCTCATACCACTCATACTCGAGTAAAATAAAATCCAGTCCCGCCAGCCCCTCCTCTTCCATATTTCGGGCCGATTCTATCCTGTTTGCAATACAGAACTTTTCTTTAGGAGTAATGAGCAGTGTGCTGAAACCGATATCCATAGAAATGGGAACCCAGTTCTTGCCGCCTGCAGTCAACCAACTGTAGTTTGACTGCCGTTTTAAAAGAATGCCCTTCAATCCCGTGGAATCCAATAAAGTGCGAAGCCTTCGCTCTTTAACCGCAACTTCATCTTTCCTATCCATTACCACCTCTTCCATAAAACTCCTGGGAACATAACACTCTTGCGCAAATGAATGGATTTTGTGTCAATCCCTCAACCTTTCACCGCACCTGCCATTAGTCCTTTCACTATAGCCTTCTGTGCAATGGAAAAAAATACAATTCCCGGGAGCGAAGTTACAATAGCTGTCGCTGCAATAGAATCCCACTGTACAAGCTCATCACCCACGAAGTAATGAGCACCGACGGTTATTGGTTGTACACTGCGGGTATTGGTAAAAATTATCCCGTACAGGAATTCATTCCATGTCCACAAAAAGGTGATAATCCCTACGGCGGCAATACTGATGGCTGAAACGGGTATCACTATGCGCAAAAAGGCACCGGTTCTCGTACACCCATCCACAATAGCCGAGTCGATCAGCTCACCGGGAAACTTGTCGAAAAATGACTTGAGCATCCATATAGCAAAGGGGTACCACAGGAATGTGTTGACAATCATAAGACAGGTGTACGTGTTAATCAGGTGGAGAACGCTTATAATGATATAAAAGGGCACCAGTAGTGAAATTGGCGGAATTATCCGTGTTGCAATAAATATCACTAAAACGGTCTTCGATCCGCGGTATGGATACTGACTCAAACCGTAGGCGGTCAAAAGCCCTGCTATCATGACGATCGTCGTGGTTCCGGTCGCGACGATCACAGAGTTTAGCAGATGCCGCAGTATTGGACTTCTGAAGAACACCTCATGGTATGCCTGTAG
>CAYFYU010000165.1:2836-6824 GCA_964347455.1 uncultured Spirochaetota bacterium
ACGTGGGTGGCCACCTGAAGGTTTCCTCCCGTGTTTTCAATGACGTTGATGCGGTAAAGATGATGGGAGAAAGCATCAAAAGTAAAATGATACTGAGGAGTATGTAAGATGTTACTGACTTTTCCAGTATTCGAGCGATTATCCGTCTCACCACCTGTTTTACCTCTTCCTCAATATGAGATAGATGTAGAAAGATGAAAAACTGGATATAAGAAACAACATGATCACACCTGCGGCCGAACCCGTCCCGTAGTTGACCCTCATCCAGAGCTGATCGATGATGTAGAGTGCCAGAACATAAGTGGATCTGCTCGGTCCTCCACCGGTCATGGAGAATATGACGTCGAGTGTCCTAAAGCTAATCATGCTGGTAATGAGAAGACCTATGAATACCATATGCCTGATAAGCGGAAGCGTTATATAACGAAAAATTGAAATGCAGTCAGCACCGTCAACCCGCGCCGCATCGTACAGTTCTCCGGGAATACTCTCAATACCCGCGAGTGCGAAAATGGTCATGAAAGGAATCCGAACCCAGGAATCCGCAATGATACAGCCAACCATAGCCAGTACTGGATTTGAGAAAATTGGTATCGGTTCGGATATAAGGGCAAGCTTCATGAGAAGGTCGCTGAATATGCCAACGTTGGGATTGAATATCCATCTCCATATAAAACCAGAAATAACTAGTGGAACCGCCCAGGAAAACATGGTCAGGGATCGGAATATCCCGGAGGCTCTGGTTATTTTCGAGAGAAGCAGCGCGATTATGAGGCCACCGCAGAATGTCAGCCCGGTCGCGCCACCTGCGTATATAACCGTTTTGGGGAAACTGAGCCAGAAGAGGCGGTCGCCTAAGATGTATGCGTAGTTCTTGAATCCGTTGAACCTGATAGGCAGTATGGGGGTGAATTGCATAAAACTTGTTACAAATAACATTCCGAGAGGAAACACAACGAGTGCAAGAATAATAATAAGACCGGGAATAGACAGAAGAACCCCATACTTACTGTCGGCTATTCTCATTGATTCACCTCAGCCATGATGTGTTACATGCACTTCACCATCGCAGAAATACATAGGGATATCACTCTACTCTTTCTTCTGTAATTGGCAGGTTCAATACTACCGAAAATTGGGGGTTACGGGTTCGGCAGGAGGAGCGCGACACTGGACCGCTCCCCCTGCCTCCTCCTTTAACCCAATACTTCTCTTAATTCTGTGCTGTCACAGACTAAGGTATCGACACGTATCGTTATTGATGTGTAAGAAGATACAATCCCTGAAGGGTTACTGCATTTCGTCGATATTGCTCTGCAGTTCCTTCAGGGCCGATGCCTGGTCCATTTGACCTATGACAACTTTGTGGAGATACTCCTTGACCATCTCCAGCGCTTCTTCCGAGTGGGGAGGAAAGGATTCACCCATATGCTGTGCCACGGCTTCTGCACGTACAGCGGGCTCTTCGACCTCCCTCTTTACAACGGGATGGTCATAAACGGGTATCATGCACGATTCGTTTCCCTCGACGTACAGCTCGTTAAACTGGGCCTGAAAGCTTCTGTAAAAGTCAATCCACAGCATTCCGGCCGCCTTTTTCTCGAGAGATACAAAGTTGTTAATCGCCCACGTATCGGGCTCCCCGAGACTCCGGCCGTAAATGCCTACACCTTCCCAAGCAGGAGATGGAAGGACAACCCAGTCACCCTGAATTGCTCCAGCGTATTCTGGGTCTCCGAATCTCTTCATAAACACACTGCCAGCAATAATGAATCCGGCACGACCTTTCGCAAACACTTCGGGTGCATCGGGCCATCCATACTCTATCGACTCTGGAGCTGCTCCGCCATCCACCCAGAAGCCAGTCATGACATTCCAAACATCTGGCTCTACAATGATCTTGTCGTTCTCAACGATATTCTGGTCTTTCGAGTAGTTGAGCATCGCCCAAAGACGGTACACTGAGTCAGGGTCCCCAATCGAGCACACCATTCCCGCGTTACCCGGTTCCATATTCGATTTTACCCATTGATCGACCTTTTTACTTGCGGTAATCAACTCCTGCCATGTCGTTGGCACGCTCACTCCTGCCTTTTGCAACCATGATGGTCTGTAGAAGAGATACTCGCCCCAGAGTGTAAGTGGTGTAGCGTAGAAGTGTCCGTCCCTCGCACTCAGACTCATACGTACCCCGTCAGGGTAAAGCTTTTGCACGTCCGGGGGAAACAGCTCGTCAACAGGATAGATCCATCCGGCAGCTGCAAGAATGGACGTATCTATCATCGCACGGTCTACGTAAAATAGGTCGATATCAGTGGATTTAGCCATGGCCGCTGACATCGTCTTGGGCCAGATGAGCGCATCCTTCATCTCAATAAGTTCGATGTGGATACCTGTCATCTGCTCAAAAATCATTGCGTTCAAAGCAGTCGCCGGGTCATGAACAAGGCTGCCGGAATTAGTCGCAACAAGTTTTTTCACATTACCGACAGCCTCTTTCCATCCCATTGGAAGCACGTAACCAGTAAGCATTCCCTTTTTCCCTGCAAGCTTCACACCATAGCCCTCAAGATCAGGGGGTATTACCTCAATCGGCCCTTTGCCCATTATTCGGTCATACACAGACTGAGGGCTATTCCAGTCAATATCGATCCTCTCCTCCCCTGGTTCCGAAGCCACTGTCAGAGTAATCGCGGACAATATACAAGCAATTATCATCCACATGAGCACACCTTTTGCAACTTTCCTTTTCATTTTACTCCTCCTCTTTTAATAGATGTATATATTCCCCACCATATATGGTGAGTAATGAGCTTTATTTGTACACATGTTAATCTCTTGTCATCATCTCACTTCATCATGTTTCTTGAATCGTTATCTGGATATTCATGGCCTCCGGGTCTTATATACGTCAGTTCACCATTTCGGATGATATTCATAATGTTCTTGCTATGTCGCCGGAATTTTTCTTGCACAATTTTAGGATCGTGTTTTTTCAGAGCTTTTAAAATTGCGATATGGTCTTCATAAAAAAGTTTGATAAAATCCCCTACATGAATAGCAACAGGCCTTAGCTTGGAAAATATATTTTCAAGCACTTCACAGAGGAATACGTTACCTGTTGTTGCATAGATCAAAGCGTGAAAATCAGTGTCTGCGTGTGAGTAAGCTAGCATATCTTTGTTTTTTACAATCTGTTTTTGCTTCTCTATAGCTTTATCCAACTTAGCTAATGTTTTTTCATCTATTCGTTCCGCAGCAAGCTTAGCAGCCATCGTTTCTAGAGTTTCGCGAACAGCAATAAGATCAATAGCCTCATCAGGAGTGAGTGTGTACATAAACACACCTTTGTTCGGGGAATTAACGACAAGACCTTCATGCTCAAGCCTACGAATCGCCTCCCATATTGGTGTCCTACTGACTCCAAGTTCTTTAGTTATTTGCTCAACATTAATACGTTCACCAGGTTTGAAACGGTAGTTTGTGATCATTTGTTTCAAGGCTGAGTACACTTTAGTGTTTAAATTCTCCCGTTTGATTTTAGCCAATTGCTACTCCCTTCAACGCACATCGTAAGTTAATTCAAATACATTGTCAATGTTAAATTTCATGAAATATGAATTATGAAGTATAAAATATCCGATTATTTTGATTGCCCCAAAAACTGGACCACATATTAAGTTAGGATCAGGGAGGAAATTCTTCAGAAGGAGACAGATTGACGGCTTGAAAAAAATTAACTACAAGAAAAACCCCTTACTCCATTTGAAGCAAGGGGTTAATTGATTAGCGGGGGTAGGATTTGAACCTACGACCTTTGGGTTATGCGTCCAATTCTTGCTATTTGTTGAGTTATAAGAGGTTATGCTCGGTTATACTAAATTATGAAACCACAACGAGATGGGAAAATTCAATATTCCATCCAGTATAACCGGATATAACGAAATATAACCGGGAAACAAAAGTTTTTTCCCAATTTTGTCCCAAA
>CAYFYU010000166.1:0-323 GCA_964347455.1 uncultured Spirochaetota bacterium
GTAGAAAATGTATCAAGAAGTATAGAATTTTATAACTATTTGGATGCTCATCCGGGACAGTTCCAAAAAGTCTATCAGGATGGCTTTTCTGCCGCCTTTCAAGTCCGGTAAACATGAAGATCAGTATCATTATCCCTACCTGCAATGAAGAAGATAATATTCAAGAACTCTATCAAAGGCTTATGCAGTCACTTTCTCAATTTGATAATTATGAGATCTTATTTGTCGATGACGGCAGTTCCGACTCAACCGGTCGGATAGCTGACGAAATCGCAGGCAAAGACAGCCGGGTAAGAGCTGTCCACCACCCCACTAATCTTGGT
>CAYFYU010000166.1:333-2337 GCA_964347455.1 uncultured Spirochaetota bacterium
GGCAGTTCCGATAACACGCTTAAAAAACTCCACGCAATTAAAGATTCAGGAATACGTGTGATCTCTTTTGGCCACAACAGGGGCCAGAGTACCGCATTACACGAAGGCATCCGTCAAGCTCGGGGCGAACTCATCGTTACCATGGATGCTGACTTGCAAAATAACCCTGAAGACATCAAAAAACTCGTCCGAAAGATTGATGAAGGGTATGATGCCGTTTTCGGTGTCAGAGTGAATAGGCAGGACTCTGGTCTTAGAAAATTTCAAGCAAATTTTGCCAACAGGTTTGCGAATTTTTTGCTTAGAGAAAAGTTTATCGACCGGGGATGCTCTCTCAAATGCTTTAAAAGCCATATTGTTAAAAATCTTCCATATTTTGATGGTATGCATCGATTTTACCCCACCCTATTGAGGAAATACCGAACTGTTGAGGTTGAAGTACAGCATTATCCGAGGCTGTGGGGTAAAACAAAAATAAAAAGGTTCCAGCGAGTCTTTAAAGCGCTAAAAGATGCGTTATACGTAAAAAAAATGATAAAGAAAGGTAAATTATGAATTTCTGGCTTGTCTTCGGTCTAGCAGCCCAGCTCTGCTTTTTTATGCGGTTTTTTATTCAGTGGCTGGTCAGTGAAAGAAAAAAAGAGAGCTATATACCGATGATATTCTGGTATCTCAGTCTCATAGGAGGTATGGGTCTGTTGATCTACTCGATACAGCGTAAAGACCCGGTTTTCATCGTTGGACAATCGGTTGGTATTATTATCTATACAAGAAATATTTTATTACGTATGCAAAAGACAAAAGGGGAAAATGAATAATTTGTGATTACAGTCTGTATCCGTAAATCTCAAAGTTATCGATATCGAGATATTGAGTTTCATCCTCAATCTGATTCCTGAATCTGATCCAGAATTCCATTGTCATCATTTCTGAATCCAGGGGGATCTCGTAGCTGGAAAATGTGGAAGTAGAGTTCCAATTCCCGATAGATAATACATTATGCCAGTTGTCGTCGATCAATATTTCAACAAATACGCGATCGAAAGAACTCCAGTCGTCTGAGCGTTTTGCCCAAAAAACTATTCTTCCACTGTCGTAGCCGCTTATATCCCACCTTTTGAAAAAATAGTGGTTTACTCCAAAATGATCTTCTCCGTAGATCCTTGCAGATCGTCCACCTAAAATGCTGTCATCCTCGACACTACATTTATCAGGACGCTCGAAGCTTTCTCGCTCCTCCCAGCCGGGTATATCGGCATCATAAGGACCGTCACCAAAATTATCAAATGAGAGTATCTTTTCATCTATCTCGACTATTGATGCTACTATAACGGGGTTCAGAATATATGCAGCGTCATCGGTTTCAATGATCGATTGCTTTAAATCAAAATCGAGCGTAATAACCGATGTTTCGTTGTTTGATATATTAAATCCGTCAATTAATTTAATTGCCATCTGCTCGTCACCCGGAACTATAACATCAAATTTGTCTTTGTCATCGACGGGTAAACCGGGATCTGGAGATATGGTCGCGTTTGTTGCATCAATTTGTATCCACCAATGCCCATTCCCAAAACCTTTTGTATTACGTAGATTTACAGTCATCAAATTCGAGTTAACTGTTGTCCGTTCATCCGAGGATAATACGTATTGTTTGTCAATTATAGTTAGCGTTCTACCCTGACCTTTGGGAAGTATCTTAATCTCAGTTGCAGGTCCAGAATAAGTATAGGATCCCCCCCATAATTTCAGCGTATCAATGTCAATTTGGCCAAATGGAGTTTTCATTTCGAATCGATTTCTGGCACTGGATGATGGGTTAATATTGAGCTCTCCAGAAATTATATAACCAGTCTGATGACAATCATGATGATGATGAAAACGGTGATGGTGAAAATGGTGATGACAAAAAAAATCATCATCATCATCATCATGAGCGCCATCAACGTGGTCGTCAGACTTTAAGGTTAACCAGTTACCAGTACCAAGTATTAACCTCATCTG
>CAYFYU010000166.1:2347-6605 GCA_964347455.1 uncultured Spirochaetota bacterium
TTTAACCTCTCTACAGTACTTGAATTTAGCGATGTATCAGTCAAGAGTATCTTGACTGATCCTGTTGGGTCTCCACTACTATCAAACGCATCATCAGAAGTAATAGCACATCCGAAAAATAAGAGAACCACAAATAGGGCTGAAAACACAGCTATATGCGATAGGCTAAATAATTTTTTTATCACAATTTGTTATCCCATTTTATACTTCGTGTGCGGAGACATTCATACAGAAAAAGTTGAAATTACACCTCACTGTATAAAATATAATACATTTTCAGTTAAAATCAACAATTTTTATTACAAATATGTAATAAAAATTGTTGAGCAAAACAACCAAAATCCTATAATTTAATTACATTATTGTAAATAGCATTCATTGCAAAATCTGTTTTACAATCAAGATAGGTGAACAGAACAACTATCATCTATTTCGTTATTCTTGCTTTTTCCAAATGATAGGAAAGGTTGGTATATTTGAGTCGGTTAGCGTTTTCAAGAATTTAAGTGCTTGCTCAGTGCCATTGTGCAGGAATCAGTTAAATAATTAAATCCATGCTCCTTTAAAAAGAACTCAACCTTATCATCAGAAGCGCCTGGCTGAAGCCATACATCGAGATAGCCGAGGGAATGACACTGCTTTAGAATTTGGAGCGAAATCTCAGCTGGCGTTACAAGGTTTACAATATCAGGTTTTTGAGGTAATTCGGCAAGGGAAGCGTACGCTCGGTCACCATGAATCCTTTCTCTATTGGGATTTACGGGAACGACGTTGATTCCCTTTCCCCGTAAATCTCTGTATATGATCGAACCGTATTTTGAAGGATCTTCAGATGCACCGACCAGAGCGACCAGGGTTCCCGGACTGTTTAAAAGTTTGATAAGATCTTCCATTACTTTATAATATAATACAGTACGGCAATACGCACAGTTATTACCTTGACATCATATTTTTACATGGGGTAATTTTAGTAAGCTGAAATCCTGGATAATGAGATGACCAATCTGGATAGATTTGCGAAAACGATTAGCTGGAAGAAACCAGACAGAATAGTAACTTGGGACGTTGTCGACAATGAAGAGGTAATGTATAAATACGGCGGATATGACCGTACGAAAGAGTACAGCTTTGAGGAAATCATTGATATAAACATTAAAACATATAAGCGGATCGGCCTGGATATGACTCGTTATGTGCATGATCCGGTCAACCATTGGATGGGTGCAAAGATTGTCAACTGGATCAGGTTCTTTGGAGTAAATCCAGATAATTGGGATGTCACACAGGCGGGAAATACTGCGTGGATTTCAAAGCGCCCATTCTCCAATTTGAAAGAGCTCGAGAAGCACCTTCCAAATCCACCGAAGTTTCAGGAGGTGAAAGAATGGTATGCGCCGTTCATCAAATACATGAAGGAGGTTTTTGATCACCACAATATCGTATGGATTGGTGCAGTAGAGGGACCGCTCACCGACGGCTATACCTATACAGACATGCAACTCTTTGCCACTGCAATACATGATGCTCCTGAACTGGTATCTCATGTAATGGATTGTACCGGAAAGTTCTCCTCCTATATTGCACAGGTTTATGCGGAAAATGCGACCGCACCCCTCCTTTTCATGGGTGAGGACATCTGCGGCTCCTCCGGACCCATATTTAATCCCGATTTTATCCGTGAGGAAGCACTTCCTCGATGGCACTGGATCATGGATCCCATAAGAAGGAGGGGGTATAAATTTCTCTTTCATACAGATGGAAGATATGGAAAAGCACTCCCCCTATTACTAAACGAACTCGATGCAGACGGACTTCATCCTATCGAGCGAAATGGCTGCAACGATATATTTGAGATCAGGAACCAGTATCCGCACAAACTTCTTTTCGGCAATGTGTGCTGTGAGGTCACCCTGCCTCTTGGAAACGTATATGATGTGGAGGATGAGACGCTTGAACTCATTGAGAGGATTGGTCCGCAGGGCGGTATATGCATCGGCTCATCGAGCGAAGTGCACGACCTCGTACCAGCAGAAAACGTTGTAAAAATGTACGAAACTGTACACAAATACGGTATGTATCCAATTGATATTGAGATAATACGCAAACGAAGAGCTGAAATAAATGGAAAGTTACAAACGAGGAAAATCCTCAATTAAAATCTTTATCCCTCCTTTCTCATAAACGAGTAAAATGAGAGCGAGATAACAATAACCGCTCCGTAAACTGCCTGGGTCCAGAATCCGGTCATCCCCATTGCAATAATACCAGCTTCAAGGCACCCAATAATGATAACACCGATAAAAGTACCTATAAGCGTGCCCTCGCCACCGGTGATCGATGTACCCCCTACAAAAACCGCGGCCACAACCTTGATAAGGTAACCCTCTCCAAGAGTCGGCCAGAGATAGGAAACCTCGAGACTGGCGAGCACTCCTGCGAACGTAGCAAAGAATCCCATCTGCATGAAGGTTACTATTTTAACCTTATCAGCATTGATACCCATCATTCGTGCGCTTACCACATTGTCTCCCACGTGGAATATGCGCGAACCAAATTTGTGCCGATTGAGAACAAACCATAGAACAATGAGGATCACAATAGTCCACACGGCCTGCATCGGAATCTTTTTCCACGGGAGCCTTCCCACGAGCGTGAAGAAAAGTGTGGTATCCCTGGCCTCAACGAGTGGTATCCCCCTCCCCCCGCATAAGACCATGGTAATCCCTCTCCATAGATACATGGTACCAATGGTAGCTATAAGAGATGGAATACGAACCTTTGTAACTAACAGTCCGTTGAACATACCTACCACTGCACCAACAACAAGACAAATGAGGAGTGCGAGTCCAATATTTTCAGTTACGACAAATACCTTGGTAAATACCCAGCCACCAAAACCCATTATTGAAGGAAAGGAGAGGTCAATTTCTCCGGAGATTACAATCAGTGTAAGGGCTAGTGCTGCAATTGCAGTAAATGGAATCGAGGACATGAAGGCAAAATAGATATCGTATGAGAGAAATACAGCAGGGCGAACAATGATAAATATACTGAAAAGGACCAACAGTACGCCAAAAACGCTCAACTGTATACTGAAACGACGGATGAAGTGAATCCATGATTCAGATTGAATTTCTTTCTGTCCCACATTTCTATCCATTTCGCCAGATAACCTAAATGTGCCCTGTACTCGCAACTATCTGCATCTCTTCCACAAGCCTTTCCAGTGATATTTCTTCTTTTTTGAATTGTCCAACAATTTTTCCACGGTCAAGGATAACAAACCGGTCGGAAACTGGATATAGGTGATAAATGGCATGGCTGATCATTATTGCGGATCTTCCACTCTGCTTTATACCTTTGATAAAATCAAGGACTTTTTTCGTCTCATATATGGATAGTGAAGTAGTCGGTTCATCAAGGATGATGAGCTCAGCATCAAAGTAGAGTGCCCGTGCTATGGCAACGCCTTGCTGTTCTCCACCAGACATCGTTCTGACAAATGAATCGGGTGTCACAGCTTTAGATGTAAAACCAATGTATTTTTTCATGATCCTGTCGGTTTCTTCTTTGGCTTTTTTTACCTTAAGAAACCCAAGCCCGTTGGAAAGCTCGCGACCCATGAATATGTTGCTCCATACCGTCTGCTTTCCACCCAAAGCTTTCTCCTGATAAACGGTCTCTACACCGGATTCTCGTGCCCTTTCGACATTCCAATGAGTTACCCTATCGCCCTTGAAGTAAATCTCCCCCCTATCAGGCTTATAAACCCCCATAATGACTTTTATCAAAGTTGACTTGCCGGCGCCATTGTCGCCGACCAAGCCAACTACCTCATTATCTCCCAGCTCAAAGTTTACATTATCGAGGGCAGTGATTCCCCCAAAATATTTATGACCACCTACCATTCGAATTAAGGGGGGAGATTTTTTACTTTTCATTGAAAACTCTGTATCACCGTATGCCCGCAATAGCCAGGTCAGCAACGGGATCGATATTATCCGCGGTTACGAATCCTGCTCCGGTATTTATGTAGAGTCCAGAGAACCCGAATTTTTTTGCAAGAGCAAGCTGAAAAACTGCCATGAACGCCTGCAGCCACGGCTGCTGATCACCGACCACCTGCACGTATCCACTTTTTATTGCATCGACCGTTGCTGAGGACAGATCGAAGCCTGCAACCAGCACCTCTCCCGGCTCTTTACCTGCAGCTTCCATATAGGTTTTTGCAGTAGACGTTAATCCTCCGTGATCCGTA
>CAYFYU010000167.1:0-6560 GCA_964347455.1 uncultured Spirochaetota bacterium
CAGATAGAATCTGCTACCTATAAGGTAAGACGAATATCGGTTGCAGTATGGGTGGACGGCACCTGGAAAAAGCTCTACGATGAAAATGGCGATCCCATACTGACCGAGGAAGGTGGTATCAAGCGGGAGTATAGAGCACGTACGCGGGAGGAAATGCGTGGTTATGAAGAAATCGTTAAAGGGGCCATAGGTTATAATCCTGTACGTAAAGATCGTGTAGTCGTGCAGAATATCCAGTTCGACCGAACAGAAGAGTTTGAAATTGAGGATGCATACCTGAAACGAAGGGAACAGATGCGTAAGACACTGCTCTCGGCACTCATCGCACTCTTTGCGATTTTCATCGTGACAATCGCCTATCGGGCAATTGCGCGAGAAGTGGCGCGAAAAAAGAGGCTCAGGGAAGAGGAGCTCGCCCGTCAGCAGCAGCTCATGAGAGAGGCCGCCCTGAGAACTGCTGAGGCGGAGGGTGTGGAGGTCGAGCTCTCCGCTGAAGAACGGGCTCGGTTAGAGATGCAGGAGAATGTGATGAACATTGCCAGGGAACATCCTGAAGAGGTGGCCAAATTAATAAGAACCTGGCTTGCTGAAGAGTAGCGAAGGAGGAGGAATCCATGGCAAAGGCTCAACCAAAAACTACCGGAGCTCACATAGTGGGAGGGAAAAAATCACTTACCGGAAGACAGAAAGCATCGATTTTCCTCGTCACTTTGGGTTCTGAAGTATCCTCTGAAATATTCAAACATCTTCGGGAGGACGAGATTGAACAGCTTACCTTTGAAATAGCGAGATTGGAGACGGTCGATCCCAGCGAGCGGGATAAGGTCCTCATGGAATTTCAGGAATTGATGATGGCCCAGGACTTCATCTCGACAGGGGGCATTGATTACGCTCGTGATCTCCTTGAGAGAGCACTCGGATCCCAGAAGGCGATAGATATTATCAATCGGCTCACGTCATCACTTCAGGTAAGGCCCTTCGATTTTATTCGAAGAACCGATCCCTCCCACCTGCTGAACTTCATACAGGGAGAACATCCGCAGACAATTGCACTGATACTCGCATACCTCGAGCCCAATAAATCATCGATCATCCTCGGTTCTCTTCCCGATGACATACAGGCTGATGTGGCAAAGCGGATTGCGACCATGGATCGAACTTCTCCTGACGTATTACGGGAGGTGGAACGGGTACTGGAGAAGAAGTTGTCCACCCTGGCGAGTGAGGATTACACTGCAGCTGGGGGTATTGGTACGATTGTGGATATTCTAAACCTTGTTGACCGGAGTACTGAAAAGACGATTATCGAATCCCTCGAGGAAGAAGACCCCGAACTTGCCGAGGAGATAAAGAAACGGATGTTCATATTTGATGATATCGTGCTCCTCGATGACCGGGCAATACAGAAGGTGCTCCGGGAGGTGGATACTGCAGATCTTGCGAAGGCCCTTAAGGGAGTTGATTCTGAGGTTCAGGACAAGATATACCGGAATATGAGTAAACGTGCCTCAAGTCTGCTCAAAGAGGACATGGAGTTTATGGGCCCGGTTCGATTGAAGGATGTCGAGGAAGCACAGCAGAAGATTGTGAGCACAATTAGGAAACTTGAAGAGGCAGGCGAGATCATCGTTGCCCGAGCCGGTGAGGATGAGCTCGTGGTTTAAGATAGAGATGTCACCTGATATCGGAGGCTTGTAAGTGGCAAAAAAGATATTCAAAGCCGGAGATATTAAAGAAATAGGGTCGAAGGTGCTGATCACCCCTCCACAGTTCAGGCCAAAAGAAATTGAGAAACCACCCGAACCTGAGATCGAAGAGGTGGAGGAAGCAGAACCTATTGAGGTCGAAACAGTCGAAGAGATTGAGGATGAGCAGAAGAAAATTTTGGAAGAGACAAAGCGTCTGAAGGCCGAGGCTGAAGAAGAAGTTGAGCGGATAAGAAAAGAGGCAGAGGAAGCGGCCTTCAAGCTCATGCAGAAGAGCAACGTGGATGTTCGCAAGCTGAAGGAGGATGCGGAAAAGGAAGCGGAAAAGCTTGTGACCGATGCAGAGGCAAAGGCAGCTCAGTTGGAGGAAGAGGCACGGAGCAAAGCCGAAGCTATTTTAGAGGAGGGAAAGCGCAGTGCCGCTGAAAGTGGAAGGGAGGAGGGTTTCAAGGAGGGACAGGAAGAGGTAAGTCGATTAATAGAGCGGCTCCATGCAATACTCGACGCAGCAAACGACAAGCGAAAGGAAATCCTCGATGCAACAGAAAGACAGGTAGTTGACCTCGTGCTCCTCATCGCGAGAAAGGTCGTGAAGGTCATATCTGAAGCTTCGCAGAAGGTTGTCCGTGAAAACGTACGCCAGGCGCTGTCGAAGGTAAAGGGTGAAACGGAGATAACCATAAAAGTCAACACGCGGGATCTGAACCTGACTACCAGGCACAAAAAGGAGTTTATCGACGCTGTTGAGGGTCTGAAGCAGGTCAGAATAGAGGAGGATAGCAGGGTAACGCCAGGAGGCTGTATCATTGAAACATCTTTTGGTGATATTGATGCACGGATAGAGAAGCAGCTTGACATTATTGAAGAGAGGATACGGGAACTGATCCCGATTAAAGAGTAGCCCCAATGGTCTCTGATATTCTAAAAAAATATAGAACAGCCCTTGAGGACCTGGATACCATTACCTATGAGGGATCGATCAGCAAATCGATTGGTCTCCTGGTTGAAAGCAAGGGGCCTCTTGCTGGCGTTGGTGAGCTCTGTAAGATAATGGTTCCTGAGAAAAACAAGGAGATACAGGCAGAGGTGGTTGGATTCAAGAATGGCACTGCCCTTTTGTTTCCCTATGAGCACGATAGTGGAATAAAATCGGGATTGCGAGTCATGGCTACAGGGAGACCCCTGTCAGTACCGGTTGGACCTGAGGTACTCGGCAGGGTTATTGGACCGACGGGAAAGCCCATCGATGGGAAGGGTCCTATTCCCTATAGAGCAGAGTATCCTATTTTCAATGCCCCTCCACATGTCTTGAAGAGGCAACGGATTACTGACGTACTTGCAACGGGCATAAAGTCCATTGACGGACCGCTTACCATCGGGAAGGGGCAGCGGATCGGTCTATTCTCGGGGAGTGGGATAGGAAAGAGTACTCTTCTCGGTATGATTGCAAAGCATACCTCCGCCGATGTGAATGTCCTTGCACTCATCGGGGAACGTGGACGTGAGGTTCGTGAATTCATAGAGCGGGATCTCGGTGAAGAGGGTCTGAAACATTCGGTTGTTGTGGTTGCAACATCAGACGAGGCTCCCATACTTCGAATACGAGGCGCATATCTTGCAACGGCGATTGCAGAATACTTCAGAGATAAAGGTAAGGATGTTCTCTTTCTGATGGATACAATCACCCGATTTGCTCACGCACAGCGGGAGATAGGGCTTGCCATTGGCGAGCCCCCGGCGACGAAGGGATACACTCCGAGTGTATTTGCAATCCTGCCTAAACTTCTCGAGCGAAGCGGGATGTCGGAGAAAGGTTCCATAACCGGTATTTACGCAGTTTTGGTCGAAGCGGATGACATTAATGAACCAATATCAGACGCGGTTCGCGGTGTTTTAGATGGTCATATTGTGCTTTCGAGAAAACTCGCACAGAAAAACCAGTATCCGGCAGTCGATGTACTTGCAAGTATCTCCAGACTCACCCCTTATATAATAGAAGAAAAACAGAAACGCGCAATCGATCAATTGAAACAAGTATTGGCATTTTATTATGATGCTGAGGACCTCATTCAGATAGGCGCTTATGTGAGCGGAACCGATAAAAAAGTTGATTGGGCCATAGAGCACATAGACGAGGTGAATCTTTTTCTGAAGCAGGGTATGGATGAGGGGTTTGATTTTGAAACGACAAAGAATGCACTTTATAAAATTTTTGAGGAGCCTGAACGTTAGATATGCGTAGATTTAGTTTCAGACTCGAGAACGTACTGAGGATTCGAAAGAAGCAAGAGGAGGGGACAGAGCTCGAATTTGCGAAGCGAAAAACCGAGCTGAAGAATATTCAAAATGAGATTGCCAAGCTGGGTGAAAGGCTCCACCTTTTCATGCGTGAAAACCGATACAGTGAAGGCTCCTTTAGCGTTTTTGAAATCCTTGCGGTAGATAACTACATAACACGTCTGGAGCATGATATAAAGAAGCTTAAAGCGCGGCGAGATGAAAAGCAACAGGAGGTAAATCGGTATCTCTATCTTCTCAGGGAGGCAAAAAAGGCACGGAAAGTCATTGAAAATTTAAGGGATAGACAGCTCGAGCGTTACCGTGATGAGGTTAACAGAGAGGAGAATATAGAGCTCGATGATATAAACCAGAACATTCAGTTGAATAAAGAGGCTCTCACAATCGAAATATCACCGCTGGAGGAGTTTTAATGTCTGTTAACAACGTGTACCAGAATATAGAAAACATCCTACGACGTATTGAAGAGATCAAAGTCAGGTTTTCTCCAAAGCGCTCAAATAATGTATTCAAAGCAAAGCTTCAGGAAGAGATAGAAGGAGCTGCAAATGATCAATCTGAACCTGAAGACAAGCAGGTAACGGCCCAAAATGAAACAGGCAGTTACGATGCCATAATAGAAGCTGCAGCTGAGCAGTTTAAAATACCACCGGCGCTGATCAAAGCAGTAATAAAGCAGGAATCGAATTTTGATCCATCTGCTGTGTCTTCGAAGGGAGCTATGGGACTGATGCAATTGATGCCCCAAACAGCCGAGTTGCTCGATGTGGGTGATCCTTTCAATCCAGATGAGAATATATTCGCCGGAACCCGTTACCTGGTCGATATGATAAATCTATACAGAGGAAATATAAACAGAGCGCTCGCTGCTTACAATGCCGGACCACAAAGGGTTCAGAGTGGGATTCCGAAAATACCCGAAACCCAGAATTATGTTGATTCGGTTCTTCATTATTATGAGAGTTTTTCGAAATATACTGACGAGGAGTTTTAAATGAGCCTAGCATCGGCAATTTCGAACTTCTTTAAAATTCTGTTCCTCATTCTTCTGATCATCGTCATAATAATGGGTGGCATATACTGGTTCGACCGACTCGGCATTCTCGATTATAAGAAGGTGGCCGGTCCGATGGCCCGGTACCTCCCTGCATTTCTCCAGAGAGGTGAGGTCGTTGAAGAAGATCCCAATCTCTTGGAAAGGGAGTTTCTGACAAAGAGGGAGCAAATACTGGAGGCGAAGACCCTGGAGGTGGAGTTACAGGCAAGAGAGCTCGAAGAGAAAGAGCTTATGCTGAGGGAGAGGGAAGCGAAGCTCGGTGAAGAGGCAAAGCGACTCGATGAAGAGAAAAAAGTCCTAAGTGAGAAACAGCGTGAATACGATAATTATAAAGATAACATCGTCAGGCAGGCTACCTATTTTACGAGTATGCCACCTGAGGCAGCAGTGGAGAGACTTTCGAAAATGGAGGACCTGCTCGTTATCGATATACTCAGAGAGATAGACAGAAATGCCGAGGAAACAGGGGCCTTCTCTGTTGTGCCATTTTTTCTCAGCCTTATGGACCCTGATAAGGCCTCTGCGGTGCAGAGAAAGATGACAAAGGTTGGTGGAATTGAATAAAAATGGGTGACCCAATACAATGGATGGCCGGTGTTGCTGAAAAGCTGACCAACGTACGCGACGGTTCGAGGCGAAGTACCCCAAAGAGCAGGAGTGATGAATTCTCATCATTACTTGCAAGTCTGATCGAAACCGAGAAGAGCCCGGAAAGCGAGAGGTTCGATGATAGAGCGATGAAGCCTCCTTCTCATTCTATAGAACATGATGATGAGCACACTCAAATCGGTGTACAGAAGAGGATGGCACGAGAGTTTCAGGGAACCACTTCTCGAAGAACTACATCGGCAAAAGTGCAGTCCAAGCATTCACAGAATACTCAAAGGGTAGCATTTTTGATTTCACGTTTGAAAAAGGGGCTTTCTGTCCAATTAGCAGGTAGATTTCGTTCGGGAAAGGTAATAAAGGGTCAAAATATTCCCTCTTCTCTCCCAGGGAAGGTTGAAGGGAAACCGAACTATGGAATACTTCAAAAAGAGGGGGCGTCTGGTGTAGGTCGAGTCGTGGCAAGGCGGAAAAGATACGTCCCTAAGGCAGGTGTTATTCTATCTGCATCGGCCAGACCGAAAATCGAGCAAAGGGAAGTTTCATTAAGCGCTAAAAATTATTTTCCAAACCGTAAGATGGTTGAGGCTCCTCCGAGCGGAAATATTTCAAAAAGAGTCGTTAAGGCAAAGGTGCTTTCCCCCAATCTCAATAGGGACAACACAAAAACACTTAAAAAATCCGTTCTGTTTATAAAAGATGATGAAGGGTATGTCAAAAACAACCCGAAAGCTTTCCTTGAAAAGGATACTGTTTTCACAAGATATGAAAAATGGGCCAAACCACTGGAATTAAAACCCCATTATCAAAATATTAAAAATGCCGATGGAAATTTTAACGATATAGTGCGTCAGTTTACGCTTCTGTTGCAAAAGGGAGGGGGAGAGGCGAAG
>CAYFYU010000168.1:0-1275 GCA_964347455.1 uncultured Spirochaetota bacterium
AAGATGGCAATCTTCATATTGCAGAGGCAAAACCATCCTCGTATCAGGAGATATCGATCTGTGATGTTCTTGAGGGCGAAGAGAAGAGTAGATTTTTTTATACACCGCCTGTTTTGTGCAATGGCAAAATATACTGCAGGAGCTTTGCAGGCGATCTGGTTTGTATAAATGTCAGCAAGTGAATCCTTATTTTATTACCGCCAAGAATAGCATACGCCGCATCAGCTCTGCATCTGGTTTGTGCGTCCTTGTAAAAAACAAAACACAAGGAGGTTGATTGTGAAGCCCAGAATATCCGTTCCAATCTTGATTCTTGTTTTAGCTGTACTGATTATCTCTGAGGGGTATGCGAATGAACGAAAAGCAGTCTCTGATGAAGATTTTATGGAAGCTTGGAGTGGCACTTGGATTAATGAAGATTATGGCAGAGTGTTCGCTCAAAAAAGGATTTATTACCCTGATTTAACATGGGAATTTTATCATCATATAACGGATACAGGAAAGGATTACTGGGGTAAAAGTATTATACTTGATAAATGGTTAGATTCAGAAGGGAATGTCTGGTATAGAATGCATTGGGAAAGTTTATCTACTCGTGCTAAAGGTTATTCAATGGGTAAGATAAGCAATTCTGGAAATACCTTGGAAACTACTTGGGCTTCTGAAAGTTACCCAATAGAAGAGTGGGAACCAGATAGATTTGAATACAACTATATGATCTATTACCGCCAAAAATAGCTTTACCCCGCATCAGCTCTGCATCTGGTAAGGCAGCCATGTAACAATAAAAGGAGAGTAAGATGAAGACCAAAACGTCAATATCAATCTTGATTCTTGTTTTAGCTGTACTCATTATTGCTGGAAGTTGTGCAACGAGGAAGAAGGCTCTACCTACGGATAATATTGATGAATTAGTCGGTACTTGGCTGAATCCAGACTATGAAGGTAAAGCTGCTAGACTACCTAAATTCACTATTAAGGCTGATAGAACAATCTTGTGGTACGCAAGCATAAATGATAAAGAGGCTTCATATAATGGGAAAATAACGGAAATAGGTGAGAAATGGATGGAGCGAGACGGATCAATATATTATAAGCTGATTATGTATTATGAAAGTTTTGTGGGAACGCACTATTGTTTAGTAAGGTTCAGTCCTGATCATAGTTTTTTCGAAGAAGTTTATTGGTCAAATCCACCGGAGTATCCTTCTGAGTTTGATCCAGAGAACAGTAAACTCGTTTATCGAATCTGGTACCGCCAGTAGAATGTCTTGA
>CAYFYU010000168.1:1375-6542 GCA_964347455.1 uncultured Spirochaetota bacterium
ATGCTATAATGTTGGCACATCTGGTAAGGCATCCTTGAATAAAACCAATATCAATGAGGCAAAGGAATGAATACAAAAAAGTTGTATTGGATTTTTTTTATTCTGATTGCGATGCTAACAGGTTGTCAAACGACACAGGAAGTTGAACAACAGTCTCTACAATTACAGACTGTCCCATTGGGTTTTGCATACAACGATGTGGGAGATTTAGTCCACATACATTCAGGTTCTGTGTTTCCTATTTATCTGGAAAAGTTTAAACGCGGGGAAGTGACTACATTTGATGATGAAATTAAAAATATAAGTGTCTTATACACTTTAAATAGACCACCGGCAGTAGCAACAGTTTATATATATCCAACTATAAACGAAGAAGGATTTGAAATCGCATTGGAAGACGAGATAAAAAATGTGAACTTTGATATAGCCACTTGGCATCCTGATGGAATTCATATCGGGGATGTTCCAACAACAATATCTTTAACTCGCGACCCAAATAAAACTGTGACCGGATTTTTCTCTTCGTGGTTTTTCATAGGTAACTTTGGTGGAAAACAAAAGGCTTTAACCTCGTATGCGTATTTGTATATGAAAGATGGGTGGTTTATAAAGTTTCGCATCACCTCGCCAAAGGGGCGCTCATTTAAATTTGCCTATAATATGGTTCATTTTTTGACTTTTCGAAAATTACATTCTTGAAGGAACAGAAACCATCAGGTATCAATATTTAGCATCATTTGAAGAATTCTTTGATACACCCCGCATCAGCTCTGCATCTGGTAGGACATCATTGATGAAATCAATATCGAGGAGGCTATGCATGCAAACCAGAACGTTTATATCAATCCTAATTCTTGTTTTAGCTGTACTCATTATCGCTGCAAGCTGCGCAACGAGGAAGAAAGCGATTTCTGATACTGACTTCTTCGAAGCATACAGCGGTACTTGGATTAACAAGGATTATTCAGGGGGTCGAGATGAGCCTATAAAAGTGATTCATTTCCGTGATGGTAGTTGGGAAGAATACGTACTCAGAACATTCGCCCGGTGGCCTGGTAGGTGGGAAGAATACAAATATGTCACACGCGAACACTGGTGGGACTCTGGGAAAGATACAATGATTGAAATGTGGACGGACTCGAATGGTGATATTTTTTACAAAGCGAGCTCTCAATGTGATGTTCATATTTTGGATAAAGGTTTTAAAATGGGAAAGATAAGCGATTCGGGGAATACCCTTGAAACGTTAACGCTTTACGGTAATAAACCAATAGAAGAATGGGACCCAAATGTCACCCGGTATTATTACACCTATTACCGCCAGTAGTATGTCTTGATACACCCCGCATCAGCTCTGCATCTGGTAAGGCATCCTTGTAACAATAAAAGGAGGAAGTAAAAAATGAAAACCAGAACGTTCGTATCAATCTTAATCCTGATTTTGGCTGTACTGATTATCGCTGGGAGTTGTGCGACTGATAAAATGACCTATGTTTCCAAAGAATATGAAATCTTTGGAACTTGGGTTAATCTTGACTATAATAATTCCTCATGGGCTCCAAAAGAAGTTTATTACCCTGATGGGAGAATCCACACTTATAGTTCGGATACTGGTTCTGATGTCATAAGTGAAGACGAGTTTGTTATAACAAGCAGATGGATCGATACGAATGGCGATATTTGGTATACTATGAGAACTAGATTCGGTGCTTTTAAGCTTTTATGGTGGTATAGGCTATGTAAAATCAGTGATTTAGGAAAGACTGTGGAATTCAACTCCTCACAGGATAATTATCCCAACGAATTGAATCCGAATGGTGGTTTGTATAGAATCTATTACCGTCAAGAATAGATTAATATAATCCACAATAATTCTATATCTGTATGGCACCAATCGTAACACGGACACCATTTGTGGCAGTGGTATCTAAAAATTTTATGGGAGTATTATAAGCAGCTAAGATGTTTGATGTAGCTTTCCCAGGCTCTACCGACACTTACAAATCCCTGCACTTCAGATCGATCTCGTAACTCCTGTGTATGAGCTGCACCTCATTTCTCAAATGATGCAGTAGCAACAGTAAAAATCTTTACAGGGTAGATTCCATCAAAAGGTATATCTAGCCTTTTAAAGATTTGTTCAATCCCCTCTTTGTTTGGTGCTTCCCATTCACAAAAGTGCTTGTTATTATCAAAATCGCAATGCGTCCTAATCCAAGTGATACCAGCTTCTTTGAACTTAGGTGCCTCCTCTTTAGCTAAACCTATTAGAGCTTCCTCAGTGAAAGGGACCGAATGAGCAGCAATAAATCGTGGCATAATTTTATCCTCCTTTTGATTTAATTAAAACTAGATTTTTGTATGAGTAAAACTGGAGATTAGATAGTAGATTGTACGAACACGCGGGCTAATATATTAACACATTTTATCATTTTCACAAACTTTGTCAATATTTAATATTGTTCATAATGAATTAAATATTATAATAAAAAAGAATAATCCAGATGGGAGTGTGCTGTGGCGATCCTGCCTAAGATTGAATTCTATAGGGCTCTTAATGGCAGTATACAATTGATAATGACTCCTGCGTAATTTATCCTGTTTTATTTGACTAGATTCTTAAATTGGGTAGAACACCTGATTCAGATATAGATAGGCAGATAATTAATAGCTGCAAAAAATATATTACAATAACCCTCATCATTTCTGCAATTTTTAAACCATCTGTTAAGTCTTTAAAATCCTGCAAATAACATCGCTTGACAAAAATCAGAATAATGAGAAGATAATACATAATAGCAACAAAGTAGTTACCCACATTGTTTCGTTCTTTGTTATCATTTACTTCTCATATTTTGACCTTGTAGGTATTTATCTATGATTTAGCATCATGCTGTTGTTTTTCTTCTTTCTTTCCCTACCAACCTCACCAGAAAATGCCACGCCAACCGTCTACAAGGTTAGTAAAAGGTAATTAGAATATGTTTATACATAGTTGAGTATAGTAAAACGTCATTAATGACGCTAGTACTCTGTTTACGGTTTGTGCATCATTGTTTATTAAAATTGAATACCTAAAGGAGGCTGACAATGAGTGCGCCAAGGAAAGCTGGTGTGATTCAGGTGGACAATCCACCCTGACGAAAGACTAACCACCAGGTCAGAACCGAACGCTGTGCATTGGGAGGTAACGAACGTGTGAAGCCAGCGTAAGGGCGGATAGTCGGCCATAACGCAAGTGAAGGTATTGAGCCCCGAAATAGTCATCATTGCAATGGGCCAAGGGTTTCATTTCCTGGAAGCCAGAAGCGTGCTATGCGTTAAAGGTGAGTGTAGCGCGACATGCCGGGGTCTGAGTCCATGGCAGGCTATCCAACGGAGCACATCGGAACTTGGGAGATCCCTATCGTTCCCAACGAGAAGCCCCCAACAAGCCGAAGAAGCGAGGCGGAGGTATGGCGATAGGGAAGTCGGACCAACCCATAGTAGAGGTGTAGCCGGGGTAATGCCCGGTGCGGGCATGGAGCTCACTTGAAGGGGTTGGCGGTAGAGTGGGGAGGGATGAGAGCGCGAATGCCAGACACAGAGCGGACCAACATAACGCGGTCAAAATTGGCCCTCATATCGAAACGGGCTTGCGAGGAACCCCGATGCCAGTTTACGAGCTTAGCTCATTTGCTGGATGAACGATTCCTCAAAGAATGCTACTTTGAACTCGGCAGGGACCGGGCGAGTGGCATAGATGGTGTGAGTTGGGATGAGTATGGAGCGAACTTGGAAGAGAACCTGAAAGGTTTGGTAGCACGCATGAAAGCGAAGCGGTACAAGCCGCAGCCGGCAAGGCGTGTGTATATCCCCAAAGACGAGCATTCGAAGCGCCCGCTTGGTCTGCCTTCACTTGAAGACAAGGTTGTGCAGAAGGGGATGGTCCACATACTGGAGGCCATCTTTGAGGCGGACTTTTTAGACTGTTCGTATGGTTTTCGACCGGGGAGGAGCTGCCACCAGGCGCTCAACGCGGTGGACAAAACGATCATGACAAAGCCCATTAACCACGTGATCGAGGCGGATATCAAGGGACTCTTTGATAATGTATCGCACGAATGGATGATGAAGTTTCTCGAAGTTCGTATCAAAGACCCGAGTTTTCTTTTGTTGATCCGACGGTTTCTGAAGGCAGGCTACGTGGAAACACGGAGGATCGTGGCGACTGAGCGTGGGACGCCTCAAGGCGGTAACCTCAGCCCAATACTCTCCAACGTATTCCTGCACTATGTACTTGACCTGTGGTTTGAGAAAGAAATCAAACCCCGGATTAAAGGGCACAACTATCTGGTGCGTTATGCGGATGATTTTCTCTGCATGGTGCAGAAGATGGGTGATGCCCGGTACATAGAGCGGGCTCTACGGGAACGATTTGCGAAGTTTGATCTGGAACTGCATCCGGGAAAGACTCGCGTGATCAGCTTCGGCAGGTACGAGAGGGAAGATGCGAAGAGGCAAGAGCGGAAGCCGAACACCTTTGATTTCCTTGGATTCACCCACTACTGCGGTAAGAGTAAAAAGGGCAAATTCATTGTGGGTCGTAAAACCAGCCGTAAGAAGTTTCGCATGAAATGCAAGCAAATGAACGCATGGCTTAAAGCGATACGGAATACGGTGAAAACGAAAGAGTGGTGGCCGATTCTGGAAGCCAAACTGCGGGGACATTACCAATACTATGGCGTGAGTGGCAATATGAGGTCGCTTAGACGATTCTACGCCGTCACGCTTCGGCTGGTCCGCAAATGGCTGAATGAGAGGAGCCAGCGCAAGACGTTTAGCTGGAAAGGCTTCAAGGATTACCTGAAGCACTACCCGCTGCCTGAACCTCGTATTGTGCACAACTTCTACACACTGTCGCCTGCTACGTGAGCTCTATCGAAGAGCCGGATGTGGGAAACCCACAAGTCCGGTTCTGTGAGGGGCATTGAAGTCTCTTTCCATGGTTGAATATTGTGACACTCCTCATATCGAAAGAGAGGAGCAAACAGTGAACACAAAGTATACCTATAAGGAGGAGATCATATTATGTCTACTCGACAAACCAGAACGTATGTATCAATAGTAATCTTTATTTTAGTAGTACTGATTATCGCTGGAAGTTGTGCAACAGAAAAAATGGTTT
>CAYFYU010000169.1:0-6258 GCA_964347455.1 uncultured Spirochaetota bacterium
TCTCTGATGGTGGTACCTTTTTCATATGGCGTAGCCTCCTATGGTTAATGGTTTTTGGAAATCAAACCTATTTTAATCGGGCTGCGCCTTTTTTTATAATTGTTTTTACAGGAAATTAGCTATATTACCCGCTGCGAAGCTGAGGAAAATATTTATGATGAAAACAAGTTTAAAAAAAGAACTTACTCTTGTGGATATTTTCTGTGTAGCAACTGGTGCAATGATCAGCTCGGGACTGTTTATTCTCCCGGGATTGGCTTTTGCAAAAGCAGGTCCTGCAGTTATTCTTTCATATTTAATTGCAGGGGTTTTTTGCATCCCTACCCTTTTAAGTATGGCAGAATTAACTACAGCGATGCCCATGGCTGGTGGTGACTATTTCTACATCATGAGGGGATTCGGTCCTCTTTTAGGAACAGTAGCTGGTTTTTCAACCTGGCTCTCATTGAGTTTAAAGGGTGCTTTTGCTCTATTAGGTATGGGCGCTTATGTGAGTATCATAACTAATATCCCCTTAAATATCATTGCACTTTTATGTTGTCTGTTTTTTATTGTCCTAAATTTAATAGGAATAAAAAAGGCGGGCAGATTCCAAGTGTTTTTAGTTATGGGTCTTTTAGGTTTACTGCTCGGTTATATTTTCTGGGGAGTAAAGTCCGTACATACTGAAAATCTTTTACCATTTTTTGAAAAAGGATTAATTCCTTTATTTTCAACAGCCAGTTTTGTCTTTATCTCTTTCGGAGGATTAACTAAGGTAGTGGCTTTAGCAGAAGAGGTAAAAAATCCAAGTAAGAACTTACCCCTGGGGATGATGCTTTCTCTTATTGTAACCACTGTTTTATATGCTTTGGTTATCCTTGTAACAATAGGGATTTCAAATCCGGAAAACCTGAAAGAAACCATTACCCCTATATCCGACGGAGGATATGTTTTTGGAGGCAACGTTTTTAAAATAGTAATAAGCGTGGGGGCATTTTTGGCATTTATTTCTACAGCCAATTCTGCAATAATGACCGCATCCCGATATCCATTAGGGATGAGCAGAGATAAGCTTTTACCTGGAAGTTTTCAAAAAATAAGTACTAGGTTTAAGACTCCTTATATAGCCATCCTTTTTACCGGATTTTTTATCATTGTAGTTATACTATTTCTAAGATTGGAGTTATTGGTAAAAGTTGCCTCTAGCATCTTGATTATACTGTACATATTTGCCAATCTTACCCTCATTTTGTTTCGAGAAAGTAAAATCTTAAGTTACCGGCCAAAGTTTCATGTACCTTTTTATCCCTATTTACCGGTATTGGGGATAGTAGGAGGAGTTTTCCTCTTAATAGAGATTGGAACATTTACTCTTTTGCTGACTTTATTCTTTCTTCTGTTAGGATTTATCTGGTACAAGGCCTATGCAGAAAAAAGAGCAACTCAACACTCAGCCCTTATACATGTTCTTGAAAAATTGGTCGCTAAAGATAAAGAATTGACATCAGAGAGCCTCCTTACAGAATTAAGGGATATTGTCATCCAAAGAGATAAGATTGTAGAGGATAAATTCCATAAACTGATTGAGGAAGGCAGGGTTTTAGACATAGATCCACCTCTTAAAATGGAAAGTTTCTTTAGGAAAATTTCGGATATTTTAAGTGAAGACCTGAATATAAAATCCGAAGAATTATTTAGTAAATTTATAGAGAGAGAAAGAGAATCTAGTACCGTAATAGGCAAAGGATTGGCTATTCCACATATTGTCATTAAAGGTGAAAATATTTTCAAAGTCATATTAATCAGAGCAAAAGCGGGGATTATTTTTCCTAGGGATCAACTAGTTCATATATTATTCGTCTTTGTCGGTTCCTCTGGTGATCGTATTCTCCATTTAAAAGTTTTATCTGCCATTGCTCAGGTGATACAGAGCCCCAGATTCACTGAGGCGTGGAACAATGCAAAGAATGAGGAAGAGCTCAGAAATGTTGTTCTTTTAGCTGATAGGCAAAGAAGTTAGTTTAGGGTAAAATATGGAACCGATATATTCATTCAAAAGGGTTAAGATTTAATTAAACCAACAATAATGCATAAAGCAGTTTTTTTAGATAGGGATGGTACGATAAATGAAGATGTGGGATATTTTTGTTCTGCAGATAAACTCATCTTTATTCCACGTGCTATTAAGGCGTTGGGAATTTTACAGGAACGTTTTCAGCTCTTTATTATTACTAACCAATCAGGAATTGGTAAGAATATATTTAGTGAAGAGGATTTCATCCAATTTAACAGTTGCTTTAATAGTATTTTAAAAAATAATGGTATTAACATAAGACATGTTTATTATTGCCCACATACAAAAGAGGATAATTGTATTTGTCATAAACCAAGTACGTATTTCTTAAAGAGAGCAAAAGCCGAGTACAATATTGATTTTGTAAATTCATACATCGTGGGTGATCATCCTCATGATATAGAAATGGCAAAAAAAGTTGGAGCAAAGTCCGTATATTTATTAACAGGGCATGGTGAAAAACATCGGAATGAGTTATTGATTAAACCAGAGTTTATAGCTACGGATCTTTATAAAGCAACAATCTGGATTATGGAAAACGATGCAAAAAATTATTAATAGTAATTTTTATAAATCGTGATTCGCCGATTTTAGATAAACTCGCCGTGATAAAATCCTCGATTTACTCATTATTGATTTTCGACTGCTCTTGTCAAAGAGAAACATTGGCCTTCTAGTTGCATGCTATTGATAGGAAAAGTAATAATTCTCGATTCATGGAAACATTTGGTATGCGACACAAAAAAGCGCTCAACTGTGGTTTGAAGCACACTTCATGAATTACATTTCACATCTTCTCTACAATCTTACTTCAGCATGGTATTTTGTCAAGAATTAAGGTTTATTATAGTAGTCAGGGTATCCCTAAATAACACTTACTGAGCTACGCAAATCAACTGTTTATTGATTAGATAAGATCGGATTATGGATTTGGTTGGTGTGCGATTGTAGCACTATTGTAACGATATAGTGAAAACTTGGATTTATTTGACGCAATATCATTGAGAAAGTGAATACAATTTACCTGCTACCTTACACTAAAAATACACTAAAATGAGATGACGTATATGAAGTGAATATTTGCTTGACATGCAGGGGGTCACTGGTTCAAATTCATTACCGACTTACTAGGCATGATGAACCCATCATGGAGATCAGGGAGGACCTGGCTGAAATAAAAAGCGACCTCAGATACCTCAAATGACAGAACTCAAAAATCATTGAAAATGAGCTACATGAAAAGTAATTCTTCACGGTTTCTTCACGGTATAGCATTTAACATGCGTGAACATTACAGAACATGTCTGAACATTAAGTCTGAAAATATAAAGAAATAGTTGTTCAGAGATGTTCTCTAATGCCCTGGTGTGAGTCCTACTGGGCCCAAACTTAAGTTGTTTTATATAAAGATTTAGAGAAAAGATTTGACGAGTTTTCTTCCCTCCGGTTGTTACTGTGACCAATTTTGTGACCAAAAGGGAGGGGAACCGTTATGACACACAAGCCGTTTACTCTATTCAAACGTCTCACCGCAAACGGAAAGATCACTTACTATGTCCGATTCTGTTATGAAGAAGGTAATCGATTAACGGGTCGGAGCTCTGATAACATACTCCACCATAAAAATGAGCAAAGCAGCTACAGAGACCTCGGCTTTCAAATGGTTGAAGAGAATCTTCATCGTACCCGAGATTAACATCACCTTTTGGAAATGTGCAAAGGTGTGGAAGATTACGGACTTATGCCCCTACACCGAGGGTTTGATGTTCTGGTTCACGCGAAACAGATTGCCCGGGTCGAACTTGTTCTTGACCGCAACCAGGCGCTCATAGTTGTCACCATAGGTCGCCCTAATGCGATCCTGCCCCTCTTCCATCATGAAGTTGACATAGGCGCCGCCGGCAGAGTGAGGATGCAACTCCTCCCAGTAGCTCTTGGTCCATTGGGTGATCTTTTTTCCATTGGCTGGAGACGGATCGACACCGACGATCACATGCGCCAAGGTGGAATCGCGATAGGCCCATGGCGTATCATTTTTACCGATACGATGGGCGGCGCCGTTGATGGGATAGAAGTGTGTGGTCGAAAGGCCCGTCGGCAGCGCTGAGGCATGTTTCACGTGTAGTGGTATGGCCTTGTCACTGAGCTCGTTGATAAAGTCTGCGCGCCAGTACCACTGTAGTCCCGGCGGATAAAGCTGATCGAACATACTGTTCAACACCGGGTGAGGCAGCGGTCCGACGAGATCCAGAGATGCCGTCTTGAAGGCACGGATGGGTTTGAACACCTCCTCGGCCTTGTGCAATGGCCCGCAGTAGCACCAGACGATACCGCACATCTTCTTATTGTGCAGATGATCAGGGAACGGGGGCACTGGCGGCACCACTAGAAACGCAAAAAAGCCGTTTAGATCTTCAGTCGTATCGGCGATGAACTCGCGGTACCATCGCATGACATCGGTGGCTTCGTCTAACTCGTAGAGTATCGGTCCCGCATAATCCGTGTGTACCTCGTGCGCTCTAAACAGAAACGAGGTGATAACGCCGAAATTACCGCCGCCACCGCGGATCGCCCAGAAGAGGTCTTCATTTTCCTTGGCGCTTACACTGACGTAGCGCCCATCGGAGAGCACCATGTCGGCGCCCAACAGGTTATCGATTGTCAGACCGTATTTTCTCGTCAGGTGACCGATGCCGCCACCCAGGGTGAGCCCGGCCACGCCGGTGGTCGAGATCGTGCCGGTCGGTACGGCGAGGCCGAATGCATGTGTGGCATGATCCACATCACCCCAGTTACAGCCTCCCTCCACACGAACACTTCGTGCCTTTGGGTCAATTCGAACGCCGCGCATACGCGAAAGATCGATGACAAGACCATCGTCGCACACCCCCAGTCCGCCTGCGTTGTGACCACCACCGCGGACTGCAATCAATACGTTGTTATCACGGCCGAAATTGACCGCAGTAATAACATCTGCTACGTCAGCACACTGTGCGATCAACCCGGGATGTCGATCAATCATACCATTGTAAACCATACGCGCTTCATCGTAACCACTGTCAGAAGGTTGGATGAGCCGACCGCGCAGGCTGGCTTTTAAGTTTTCTATCTTGTTTGTATCTGTCATATTCATCTTCTCTTTCTCTGTTTATTAAAAATTGTCATATGGCCATCGGACGCATAGCTGTTTAAATCTTGCCTTCGTGTAGGATGAGTCTTTTTCAAAAAACTTCCATCTCGCAGGTCTTTTGTATCTATAATTTCGTTCACAACACGGTACAAGCCGTTTACTCGTGCCTGTCGCTTGGCGGAATATTTCAACTGGCCTCACCATCAATATTTGAGTCACCCTTAGACAGTGTGTGAAGGCATGCAGTTCGACAGCAAAGTATTCTGGTGGTTATGGCGATGTTGCTGGCTGCTGTGGTATTACTTGTCGCACTGTCCATGCTGCCAGTTTGATAGATGTAATTTGTGAGCATTGCCGTAATTAGCACCAGTATACAAATAAATATTTAATGGCCTATGAAAAAATATATCTAGACAATAAGTCAAATGTTTAATAGGTCAATACAAATTATATGATTTTAGTAATATATAATAAAAAATAGATAATCCAGCGGGACATTTATCTTACTGGATGAACACAATCGTTTTATTAATAGTGGCAATAGTTCTAATTACAGGAGGTTCTAAAAACCTATCAATAGAAGAGGCGTATAAGATTCTTTCAGGTACGTGGATGAATGAAGAATACAGTGAAAGCTTTAAAGGTTATAAGTTCATTATTCAACCTGATGGAACATACAAAGGATTTCAAAGTGCAAGTACCGATGCATTCACAACAGGTCGGCTTACTATACTTGATACAATGATTGACTTAAATGGGACTATTTGGATAAAAGCCGTGAATGATTTTGAAAAATTTTACAGGAAAGTTAAGATCCATGAACTTCAAAAATACAGCAATTAAAATATGACCATGGAAGTGTTTAGTTCTGAAATAGAAGGTTGGTATGGTGAAGGGTTTCCTGCAGATATAGAACCAGGTGATAATGTACGCTATATGTATAGTATCTATTACCGCCAGTAGCATGTCTTGATGCATCCCGCATCAGTTCCGCATCTGGTTAGTGCAGCTGACCTGCCCCCAAAAACTGGTCCAGATGTTATGTTAGGATTAGGGAAGAAAATCTTCTGAA
>CAYFYU010000170.1:0-2541 GCA_964347455.1 uncultured Spirochaetota bacterium
TGACATAATAGCGTTATAGAGACAGTTCCCATCTTTATCGACAGGAATAGCTTCGCAACCGGAAACCGCTATGCTGAGAGCATAAATAGGATCTCTCCTAATTTCTGAAAAGCTATTTAACTTTTGGATATTGTAACAAAGATTTTCCCAAACTTTTTGAGGATCAAGCTCAACTATACCAGGTTCCGGCGTATGCAAACAATGCTCCTTGTACGTTTTACCAAGAAGTTTGCCCTCCTCATTATATACGGCACACTTGACTCCAGTGGAACCTAAATCTATACCGAGAAGGCTCATTAAAAATCCTATATGCTTAAAAATATTTACTTACGTGAAATAACAGCTCATATGCAGATATCTTTACTTCTAAAGACTTCTAGTCTATCCTTAACCATTTCTATAAATACATCCCTCACTTCCCTCATTAATACAGGTAAATCAGGTGTACTACTGTTGACAATACCTTTAATTCTCTGAATAGCAACATTTGAAATTTTCGTGTATACCGAGGCTTTGTTTATGCCAGCATCAATCATTTTTCTGAGTATTCCATCGTCTATACCCGACCCCCCGTGCAATGAAAGGTGGCAATGTGTTTCTTTCTTTATCTGTTTCAGCAATTCCAATCGTATACTCGCCCTCTGTGTATCCATGCCGCTGACTGACCCAACTGCAGGAGCCAAAATATCCACACCAGTTTTCCTTACAAATTCCTGCACAAGGTTTGGATCGGTGATATTTCTCTCCATATCATGATCATCAATCCCCATTCTTGTGACTCTACCCAACTCAGCTTCGACAGTTAAGTTGTTCCTATGAGCGATTTCTACTACATTTCTCGTTTGAATGATTTTTTCTTGAAAACTTATATTTGGTGGACCATCAAACATAAGAGAAGTAAATCCACATTTTATAGCCTTCTCAATTGTAGAAATTTCCCTTACATGGTCGATATGCAATACAACAGGTATTTCTACACTATTTGCAGCATCTCTGATGAGATTTGAGAAAATTTCCAAACCTGTATGCCTAATATGAGGTTCATAAACAGCACATATAATTGGGGAATGTAGCGTATTTGCAGCCTCTAATACTCCTTCAAGTGTTTCAATGTTAAACACATTAAACGAACCAAGACAGTATTTATTCTTTCTTGCATCTTCCAATAATGACTTTATCCGTACAAGTGGCACTGTAATACCTCACTCATATCTACAAAGGAACTTGCTTTTATTTATTTAAGATTTAACAAATAGGAGATACAAAAAGAGCAGAATTGTACACTAAATAGATAGATTATATATAAAATTTATAACCCATGAAAAATTATGTTTCCTCTTTGATAGTTTCGTGACTGATAAACATCATCTTCACAACGTCTTCTCGTGTTACTTTATCAATATCATACATCCCAACTCTCCTTCCACCTCTCAGGATCATGACCCTATCCGACACCTCAAATATGTCCTGTAAACGGTGTGTGATGAAAATAATAGACATTCCCTGGTCTTTGAGATGCACCATTAATTCAAGTACCTTATCAATCTCCTTCACCGCAAGACTTGCCGTTGGCTCATCCATGACAATTACTTTGGGAGAAAAATGAGTGGCGCGACCAATTGCAACTGCCTGTTGCTGGCCTCCTGATAACTCCTCTACTCTTTTATTTGCATCACTGATATAAAACCGCCAAACCATTTCTTGTATACATCTCGCTCCATGAATAAATTATCGGAGATACTGAGATTGGGGCAGAGGGATAAATCCTGATATATCATTTCAATTCCCGCAGCACGAGAATCATGGGGGTCTTTAATATCAATTTTTTTACCTTCAAAATAGATTTCCCCACTATCTGCCTTGTAAGCTCCTGTGAGTATCTTCATAAGGGTAGATTTCCCCGCTGCATTATCTCCAACCAGTCCCAAGATCTCTCTATACTTCAACTCAAGATCAACGCTCAAGAGTGCATGTAATCCGCCAAAACTCTTATTTATTCCCTTCATTTCGATTATGAATTGAGAAGACATAAATCTGAGCACCTCCTCTACTATTCAAAACCTGGTGTTGTACCCTTAACGTTACCCGACGGTACCATAACGAGCAACTCCTCGGGTTTTCATACTGTCAATTACCACGGCTCCTATTACGATACCTCCCTTCACGACGAGTTGAAAAGCGTGCGGAACACCCATTATTGTTAAACCATTATAGATAATACCCAAGAGCAGTGTACCAATTACGGTGCGTCCGATACTTCCTCTCCCTCCTGATAGTGTCGTCCCACCAATAACACATGCTGAAATTCCATCGAGAAGGTAGTCGGTAGAAGTTTTCGGGTATGCTGCATTCATCCTTGATGTGAGCACAATTGATGCGATAGCCGACACTAAACCCATGATCCCAAAAACAAGTATTCTTATACGATTTACCGGAACCCCAACCCTGTAGGCAGCAACTACGTTACCGCCTATCCCATAGATACGACGACCAAACCTCGTTTTATGAAGAATTAACGATAAGACGATAACAACAACAGCA
>CAYFYU010000170.1:2551-6233 GCA_964347455.1 uncultured Spirochaetota bacterium
TTATACGCTGGCTGAAGCACGGTTATAGAACGTGATTTGGCGTAAATTAATGCAGCGCCAGCATATATTCCCATAGCCCCCAAAGTTACGACAAACGAATTGACGCGCACGTAGGTAATAAGCGCACCGACTCCAACCCCTAAACCAAATCCCAGTAGGATTGTAACTATCATAGCAGGAATAACACCAATGACTAAACCACCTGGTGAAAATGCCTCAGCCATAGGGCTTCCCTGTAATTTTGCAACACAAACACCTAAAAATGTTGCAAGTGCTGCGAAAGAGAGGTCTATCTCTCCTAAGAGAATAACAAGGGTTACGCCTGCCGCAAGAATACCAACAGTGGAAATCTGTTTCAGAACATTGAGAAGATTGTACTGTGTAAAAAATACCGGTGATATGAGAGATAAAACAATATATAGAAGTACTAAGGCTATGATAATTCCATAATTCGTTGCAATATTTGCAAGCTTCTGTCTCAATACCTTCTCCCTCGTATGTCAGAACAAATTTTTTCTTAAAAACTCAATAATATCAAAGAAAAGCTGGCCTGTAAAAACAGGCCACCATTCCCTATACCTTTTCGTTGTTAATCGACTGGTACGACACCCCAGGCCTTCGTAGTATCAACGTTTTCCTTTGTTATAATTTGTACTTGCAGAAATATTGTTGGGTGTCCATCAACAATCTTCGAACCTTCCATTTCTCCTTTTGTTGCGAGCTGATAGGCTCCTTCAACAGCCATCATTGCTCCTTCAACGGGTTTTGGGTCAATTGTGCCTTCTATCCAACCCTTCTTGATTGCCTGGAGCATATCTAAATCGGCATCCCCTGCTACTAACACTATCTGGTCTTCCTTTCCTGCTGCCTTGATAGCCTCCCATCCTCCCATCGCCATCATATCAGCGTCATAGCGGATAGCGTCGATATCAGGATGTGCGGTCAAGAGATCCTCTGTAACACTCATTCCCTTTGCCCGGTCCCAATCGGCATGCTGTCTGAAAACCACCTCAATATCAGGATACTTCGCAAACACCTCATCTGAATACTTTTCGAGCATTGTTACATAGGATTCTCCTTCCATTCCATGGATATAGGCGACTTTTCCCTTACCACCGAGCAGATCAGCAAGGAATTGGGCCTGGAGTTGACCGATCTGTTCATGCCCAGCTGAAAGATATGCAAACTCACCACCACGGGGCTTTCTATCCAATGCGAACACGGGGATACCCCGCCTGTTTGCCTCTTCAACGGCCGGCACGATTGTTGTTTCATCGACCGGATGAACTATCAGGGCATCAAGATCCTGGGCTAACAGGTTTTCAATGTTGGTGATCTCCTTTTCAGGATCATAGTTCGAGTCATATTCAATTAACTCGACACCAAGTTCCTCAGCCTTCATCCTTGCCCCTCTCTGATACAGCTGGAAAAATTCTATAGCAAGGCTTGCCCAGGCGACGCCTATTCGGATCGGCCTTTCCTCCTCTTTTTCCTTTGGACTACCTAAAGCCATCGATCCAGCCAACAAACAAACAACAACCACAAGTGAGGCAACCATTAAAATCGACTTCTTCTCCTTCAACATTGTAAACCTCCCTTCAAAAAGTTTTTTTAAATAATCCAAAATCGTTACATCTTGCATTATACTATCAGAGATCATCATTAAATGGAACATATTATATAACAATTTGCAATGTATTAGAATCGTTTGTTTGATACATCTTAAAGCTTTTTCAGATCTAGTCCAAGCAGATTTGCGAAGTACCCTAATTCAGTAATTATATTCCCGTGCACCGTGCCCCAGTGTTGCATTAATCCATCTTGTACGATATCTTTGAATAGGTTGATTACATCGATTGATGGCTTCACAAGCATGTGGGCATATCCCTCCATGATACGAGGACCCGGTAGAGACTCACCGGTGAAGGCGGTTGCCTTCAGTTTTCCATACTCGGGAGTGAAATTTAAAAGGGTCATTTTCCCCGCCTTTGCACGATACGATAACCATGCACCCCGAGGCTGGGTAGCATCAAATTCTAAATCATAGGTTACCATATACGTCGAAGGGTCTCCCATACTTAGTTCACCATGTCCTGGATGTCCCATCAAAATCGTATTCTTATAGCGATCAACCGAAAAGAATTCATTGAACATACCCATACGACCCGCTAAGCGGCTCACAATTATTGTTGCCAAAACACCCGGCACGTCAGCTTCAAAACCGATTGTACAGCCAAGTTCGCCAAAGCGTGGGTGATACAGATGGGGCCGAAAGCCGAGAATGCGGTAAATGTCCTCATTAAAATCCTCGAGGGCAATTCCGGATAGCTCTTGTTCCTCGATGAGTTTAACAAAAGCCAGAGCCTGTTTTGCTGATGCAATAAGAGTATCATCATCCACATTGTCGTTCTTGTAATGAGACTTGAGAAACTGTACGTACTCCTGTGCATCTTTCTCAGCAACGTCTCTTGCCAATTTATCAAAGGTATCAACCGGTATATATTCCAACTCCACTCCGAATTTCTCCAGTAGATAAAATTCATCGATCCAGCTTGATATCACAATACGGCATGGACTTGGGAGTACACCGATTCGAGTTCCGACGAGACTTTTCCTGACCACCGCTGCTCTAATAAAAGCATTAATCTCCTTTACAGTATCCTCTTCCTTCTCATTTCCAAAAACGACTTCATAATTCCAATTATGGCGTTTAAATATATTCGATGACTGCTGCACGCTCACAGGCCCGCTTGCACGTAACCAAACCTCTATCTTGAAATATTCTGGAAAACCACGGTAGGGGTCATAGGCCCATATCATCAACGGGACTCTCTTCGCCTCCTGAATGAAAGCAATCGTTGTATGAAGCATTCCAGAAGATACGCTGGTATAATCCTTGGCCAGCACTTTTGTAATTGATGCAACATCACCTTCCACTTTCTTTATAAATCCAGCATACGGTCCCTCTTTAGCATCGTTAACACCTGCCTCCCACCACGATTCTCCTGCAAGGAAAAAAAGACCAATCTTCGGCTTCTCATTCATACAGCACTCCCCTTTCAGTTATGGAATTTCAATAAAAATTAATAAAATGGAGGTCTTTGCTCATTAGAGCAAAATATAGAGCCTTTGTCAAGCTGTCACAGTCAGATGGTGTAAATGGATAAACATTTCGGAGAACGGTACATGTTATACAGAACGCAACATCAAAGTAGACATCGTATTGTTATGGATACTTATATTATCTCCGCACTTGTACCTCTTCTGAGGACCTGCCGATGTATCGAGTCATGAGCAGTATAAGTGAAAGTGAAAATACAAGTATCAGCCCAGATACAGCATACACTTTGGGAGACAATCCAAACCTGAGCATCCCATAGAGATAGACTGGAAGTGTCATCCAGGTTCCTGTCAGAAAATATGAGATAACGATTTCATCGAATGAAACGGTGAAAGCGAGTAGGGCAGCACCGATCAATGCTGTTCGGATCATTGGCAGTGTAACATACCAGAAGGTTTTAAAGGGAGTTGCTCCCAAGTCCTGGGCCGCGAATTGAAAATTCGGGCCCATACGCTGTATCCGTGCCGATACCTGAAACATGACGATGGGCGTTGTAAAAGACACATGCCCCATAAGTATGGTGAGCATGGAGAGCGGGATGTTGAGATTTTTTATGAAAAT
>CAYFYU010000171.1:0-5907 GCA_964347455.1 uncultured Spirochaetota bacterium
AAGACTTATCTGGGCGGTACTGGACTTGAACCAGTGACCCCCTGCATGTCAAGCAAATCGCGTGTACATATACGTCATATATGACCCGATTTGAGGCCAATTTTCACCAAAATCAGTGAAATTCATCATATACTTCATATACGTCATCTCATTTTGGTGTATTTTTGGTGTAACTTGGCAAGTTAATTGTGTGCAATCAATCAATTCTATTATCCCAAATTGATGAATGTTTCTGTTAAATCGTAAAGATAACTTTATTCAGAAGGTAGAGGTTAAGTATCCATGGAAAAAAAGCCAGTTTATATCAAGCCGAAGGAATTGACAGTACGTACAATGGTCCTAGAGATAGCGTACGAACAGTGGGGACCACACAATGGATATCCGGTAATATTACTGCATGGTTTTCCAGACGATGTACGAGGCTGGGATAAAGTTGCCGCTATACTCGCAAAGGCAGGTCATCGTGTACTCGTACCATATCTGCGAGGTTTTGGTCCAACGCGATTTCTCGATGCTGCGACACCACGGGTGGGCCAGCAGGCTGCGATTGGACAGGATGTCTTGGATTTCATGGATGCACTCTGTTTGTCGAGAGCCGTTCTAGCCGGATATGACTGGGGGTGTAGGGCTGCTTGCGTTGCTTCGATCATACAGCCTAAACGTGTTAGGGCTCTCCTTGCCATACACGGATATGGCGTAAACGATACGATCTCTCCTCCACAACCAGCCCCTCCTAATGAGGAAAGGGAATGTTGGTATCATTGGTACTTCAATATCGAACGTGGTCGAATAGGGCTCAACAAATACCGTCGAGACATCTGCCGATTACTATGGCGGTCCTGGTCACCGAACTGGCGCTTCGATGACGAAACTTTTGAATGTACAGCTCTATCCTTTGACAATCCTGATTTTGTGGATGTAATTATTCAAGAATACTGTCACTCTCATGGAAACACCCCCGGAGATCCATCCTTTGCAACACTCGAACAACGCCTCGCAAGTCAACCTCCAATAGAAGTACCATCAATGGTATTACACGGTGCAGAAGATACAGTTCATCCACTCTATCGATCACAATCTCACATGCATCTTTTTCCCAACGGAACAGAACGAAGGGTAGTGCCCGGATCCGGACACTTTGTTCCGCGTGAAAAGCCGTATGCAGTAATCGAAGCAATCTGTCAACTTTTGGAAAAGACATCTTAGTATATCATATATGATGAGTATTTATCCCGATTATGTAATTCCTACTTGCTCCAGACACAACACGAACCAGCGCCCCTTGGATTTGATACTGCTCTATTACTCTTGTGACATCTTTAGTCATTGAACAAAAACCACATGAGATTAAGGGTGCAGATTCTTCATAACAAAAAAGAGCCCTTATCACAAGGGCTCTTAACTCTCACTATTATAAGACTTATCTGGGCGGTACTGGACTTGAACCAGTGACCCCCTGCATGTCAAGCAGGTACTCTAACCAGTCTGAGCTAACCGCCCCCACAACCGATAAATCGGGAAGTTACCTTTCTCAGAAAACATCTTATATGATAGTAGAGATGGGAAAAAAATCAAGTAAAATGCACAGTAACTACTTATGAATTGGAATCAATTGGTCTACTTTGAGTAATTTCAGCATCTCCATCAAATTGTTGCTCACACCCCTTATCTCCAAGGATCCACCCCGTTCCTTTAACTTTTTGTAAAGCATCAGTATATTCCTAATTCCCGAGCTGTTTGAAATAGGAACCTGCTTCAGATTCAATCGTACGAAGGTTGAATCCTTCGCCAATAGTTCGTCAAAAACAGTTTTGAGCTCTTCTGCTGTTTCGATATTAATCACCCCTTTAACCGTTACAATAACCCACTGTCCATTCTTTTTTATCGAACATTCCATAGTATTTCGAGATATCCTCCGTTATTTCCTTGGAGATTATTCTCTTTATAATTTCGGCAAGAAATACAATACACTTCGGTCATTTTACAGGTATAGAGTAATTGAGAAAACCCCAGAAGTTTTTACTCACAGAGCGTGCGCGAATCCTTCTCGACGGTAGTCACTGACGGCTAAATATTCATCATTTATCCGGAAAATGCCATGAACATCTCCAATTGGTTCGTTTTTCTCTTCAATTATGTAACCCCTTGCCACAAGAGGATCAAGCGAACGCAAAAGCTTATTATTACTCTCTGTATAGAGCAGATCGGGCCATGCCTGGTGATGAATTCGACCTTCTTCAACACTATCCGGTGGATGTATACCGTATTGCAAAACTGTCAGCAGTATCATTGCAAGAGTAGATGGAATCATAGGACCGCCCGGACTACCGAGAAGCATGTGCACGTCGTTTCCTCTGGTTACGAGAATTGGAGCCATATTGCTTGCCGGCCGCTTCTTGTTTCCGAATGCATTCACTTTATTTCCTAAAAGACCGAAATAATTCTGTAAACCAGGTTTAAAGGAAAACCCGTCCATGCTGCCGTTCATGAGCATTCCCATATCCGCGATGCTCCATTTTGATCCGTAACGCAGATTTAACGAGTAGGAGTTTGAAACTCCGTTGCCCTCAGAATCAATTACACAAAAATGAGTGGTCTCTTTCCCTTCTCCGTTCACCTCTGTCAAGAACTCATCAAAATCGTTACCATGAAGCTTCCTAACATATTCGGATGTTTTTATATCCTTACGCCTGTCTATAAAATGATATCGCTCGTCGATAGGTCCAATCTGAAATATGTTTTTATAATCCTGGTTTTTATGTAGATCGATATCTCCCATATACCCCATTCTATCGACATATGCAATCTTACAGGCCTGTGCAAGGTAGTGGTAAAAGTCAGGTGTGTAAGGTTTGATAGCGAAAAATGCGCTTTTGTTGAGAATATTCATAACTTCTATAAGGATAGCCCCTCCGCCCTCTGGAGGAACCGTCCAGATTGTGTAGCCGTTAATCTCAGTTCGGATCGGATGAGTTTCTTGTACAGTATAGCCTGCCAGATCACCAACTGTGATAAATCCTCCATTCTGGATCAAATCCTTTTCTATACTCTCGGCTATCTCTCCTCTATAAAATGCTTTTTCACCCTCCCTGGAAAGGATTTTAAAGGTACGGCCAAGATTAGGATTGGGGATGTTTTCACCATGATGATATTTCCCCTTAGATTTCACGAAAATCTTCTTTGACTCCGGGGAATAGCTCAGCTTTTGTCTGAGTCTGTTCAAACATTGGGCCTGATATTCAGTAATTTGTGGTCCTTGCTTGGCAAACTTTGTAAGATGCTTGAGGAGGTCCGAGGACTTGACCTTTCCGTACCTCCTTTGAAGTAGGAAAAACGCTTGCACAGTACCAGGAATGCAAACCGAGGAAGGACCAAATGCAGTCCGATCTGCGTCTACGCTGCCGTCCTGCTTGAGATAATGCGCAATAGTGACTCCAGATGGCGACTCTTCGCGATAATTATAGACTATTGGTTCTGTTTTGCCCTTTTCCTTGAATATAATGTATCCACCGCCCCCAAGGTTTCCCGCTTGTGGATGGCAGAGCGAAAGAGCAAAGGCGAGCATAAATGCAGCATCGAAGGCATTACCTCCATCTTTCAAGACGTCAATAGCGAATTGGGTTGCTTCGCGGGAAACAGACGCTACTGCACCCTTTCCGCGTGCAACGCTAACCTCATGTTGTTTCTGTCCGTACAAATGTATTCGATATTTATCGTACTGTTCTTTCACCAAAAATATACCTCAACCAGACTTTGATTCGTTTCAGTTTCTCTTCAATTCATCTCTACAAATACAGGATTTAATGTACTTTATTTCTATGTGTAGAACACCTATTAATGTATATGTATATAGGTAAATCTTAGGATTGGTATTAAAAAATTAAGCAGGTTACTATCAAAATAGTACGAGCCCTCTTCCGGAGGAGAAGAAGGCTCGTAGAACATGAATCGGGTTATTCCACAAAATCCAACACCTTACGCTTCAACATGGGATACCTCAATTTATCCAGAGCGTTGTGTTCGATCTGTCGTATTCTTTCTTTTGTTAGATTGTATTTCTCACCGATTTCCTTCAGCGTTAATGGTCTCTTGCCATTCAATCCAAAATGCCTGCTGATCACATCCCTTTCAATCGGTTTTAACTTTTCCATAACGTCATTGATAATTTCTCGAAGGTTCTTTTCCATCACAACTTTTTCCGGAAGCTCGTACCTGCCATCATCAACCAGATCCAGTATAGTATCGGAGTTTGTATCTTCAGAGAGTTTCTGGTCGAGTGACACTGGCCTGTATATCTGCCTCAATTTTTGGACGGTTTCGGTATCATCTTCCTCATTTTCGTGTTTGGAAAGCTGGGTCGCATATTTTAACGGTAACTTTATCGATGTTGACTGTTCAAAAATTGCCTTGAGAATGTAATGGCGAATCCACCACCGGGCGTATGAGATGAACTTAAATCCCTTCTCCACATCAAACTTCGAAACAGCTCGTATGAGCCCCATGTTACCTTCGTTTATGAGATCCATGAGAGGAAGACCAAGGTTCTGATATTTGACCGCAATGCTCACCACAAATCTCAAGTTTGAGGTGATAAGCTTTTCCTTAGATACCTTGTCCCCTTTCGCTGCTCTTCGTGCAACGTCTGCTTCTTCACTCCTCGAAAGAACACGAATACCTTCTATCTGTTTCAGATATATCTGAACTGCGTTCTTTCCGCTAGTCGGTTTACTCATTTGTTACTCCCCTCCAATTCATAACGTGGAATAATCTTCAATTCTTCTATCTTTTTGCGTAAAGTTTTATAGTCAATTTTGAGAATCTTTGCTGCTTTAACCCTGTTCCAGTTTGTTTTCGTAAGTGTTGCCTCTATTGCTTCTCTTTCTGCTAAAAAGCGAGCATGCCTTGAAATATCCTTTAATGAAAGATTATTGCCGTGTCTAACAGTTTCCTCCCTGATATCAGATAAAAGTGGGAAATGCTCGAGGTTCAATCGATTTTCATCGGCTAGTATGAAAGCTCTCTCGAGCATGTTCTCCAGTTCACGTACGTTTCCAGGAAAATTATAGCTTTTTAACTTTGTAAGTATTTGCTCAGGAATTGTATCAATGTTTTTCTTCAATTTTCTGTTTAGATTGTTCTTAATGTGCTCGACGAGCAGGGGAATATCCTCTCGTCTGTCCCTCAGCGGCGGTATATGAATGGGAACGACATTTAATCGATAATAGAGATCATCCCGAAATGACCCACTCTTAACCATACTGCCAATATCCCTGTTGGTAGCAGAGATAATCCGAACATCTACGCGTACCGATTCATCTCCTCCTATTGGTGTTACCTCACCATCCTGGATAACGCGCAACAGCTTTACCTGCATATTCAAAGGCATATCCGCAATTTCATCGAGAAAGATTGAACCTCCATTCGCTTTTTTGAACTTACCCTCACGCGTGGCAACTGCTCCGGTAAAAGCACCTTTTTCATAACCAAACAATTCACTTTCAAGTAGATTTTCCGGTATTGCCGAGCAATTGACGGGAATGAAAGGCATGTCATTTCTCCTACTGTTTCCATGAATCGCTCGTGCAACAAGTTCTTTTCCCGTTCCACTTTCACCTGTAATCAGCACGTGAACATTATCTTTTTCAGCAACTTTCTGAATCAACCCGTGAATTTTCTTTATGGGTTCACTTACACCCATAAGCTTTTGACCCTGATAAAGAATTTCAAGTTCTTCCTTGAACTGAATATTCTGACTGAAGATATTGTAGGAATTAACAGCTCTTTCAACATTTATTAGTAGTTCGTCCTTACTAAATGGCTTCGTTACATAATCAAATGCTCCATTCTTCATCGCCTCAACAGCGGTTTCAATCGTTCCGTATGCGGTCATTATGATTATCTTAGCTT
>CAYFYU010000171.1:5917-6211 GCA_964347455.1 uncultured Spirochaetota bacterium
AATTGGCCATCAGAAAGAACGGCTGCCCGCGGTCTTTCGCCTGCTGCAGAAATCCAAGACCACCCAGTCCGGGCATTTTAAGATCAACAAGTATGGCACTAAACTCATTCTTGCAGGCGGTTTTCAGGGCTTCTTCAGCGGAGTATCCTTTCTCAACGTTGTACCCCTCTTTCTCAAGAATGTTTGCTATTATATTCGCCTGTGCCTCTTCATCATCGATGATTAACAGTCTCTTATTCATCCTGAAAATCCAACGGTAATTGAATTATAAAATCTGTTCCTTTCCCCTTTTCG
>CAYFYU010000172.1:0-6118 GCA_964347455.1 uncultured Spirochaetota bacterium
TGATGAAGGCTAAAGGGGGATCTGTGTAATGTGCGCCTGTATCACCCTGTACAGGGTGATACCGTGGATGATGATTAAGGTGGTACCTACGTGTGTACCCATTTACTAACCAGGAATCGTTTTTTCTTGACAGATGATGGCCATTCTTGTACGATATAGATAATCGATAATCGATAATGCAAGGTTGGTCGGAGCATCGAAGTATATAACGTAAAAAAAAAAACAGGATGCAAAAGCCGATCGTGTATTGAATCGAGACGGGTTGATCAGGAGCTGTAGAACACGTATCAGAAAGGAGGTAAAATCCCATAGACATTTAAATCAAAATGAGAATAAGAGTGACACTAATGAATCTTTTTCAAAGGAGTTAGAAATGAAAAGATCGTTGAAAGTCGCAGCTGTTTTCATCTTCATCCTGTGTTGTATGTATATCGTACTAACGGCCGGGAAAGAAAAACCGGCTGGACCGATCAAAGTGGGTCATCTGACCTATCACACCGGTCCTTTCGCCGATGTCGGACCCTGGTTCGATGGTATCACCGAGTTCACCCTTAGTGTAATTAACGAAGATCCGCCTCTAGGCAGAGAATTAGTTGGTGTTCATCAGGACATCGGAACCATCGGGGAAGCCCAGGCTGCACGGAAACTCCTCGAACAGGAGGGTTGTGAAATTCTGCTCAACCCGGCACATGAGTACTATTCCTATCGAGACTGGCTGCTAGGCTACATGAAAGAAAACGATTCACCCCTGATGCCCACCGTGCATGGGGGAAGTATTCGACGGGAAATCGGCGGGATATCCACCGAGCCACTCTTCAGAGGAGCTCCAATGGACTCGGGTCAGTCTGTTGCCGCTGTAATCAAAGCCAAGCAGGAGGGCGCGAAGAATGTTGTCCTGATGGCGACGGAGATCGAGGGCAGCCAGCTGCAGATGGAAGCTGCCATAAAAGCAGCTAATGAAATCGGATTGAACGTTGTGGATGAGATCAACGTCGTACCCGAAGCACCCTCCTATCGAACCGAGGTTAGCAGAATCGCAAACTGTAATGCTGACGCACTGCTCTTCTTCAGCCAGTCGCAGGACGGAGGGACAGTCGTGAAGCAGACTGCTGAGGCGGGCTTGTCCCTACTGATTATAGGGACGACCGAGTGGCTTGGCGAGGCATTTCCAGAAACCGCAACCGATAGCGCCTTGAAGGCCCACAAATGCGTGTGGATATCCGGATTCAGCTATGTGGATGGACCGGCCTTTACTGACTACGAGCGGCGTTTGCAAGCCTCGGAATGGGCGGACATCGTTGGCCAGCCGGAGAACTCCTACAACATCCAGTACTTCGACGTACTCGTTGTCACCGCTCTGGCCATAGAAGCGGCGGGATCAACAAATGCGAGCGATTGGGCACCCAAGGTCCGCGAGGTCGCTATGGGACCAGGCAAGAAAGTCTACACCTACAAAGAGGGAATCGAAGCAATACGAGCCGGGGAAGATATAGACTACTCCGGACTTACCGGAGAGTTTGATTATGGGTCTACCGGTACGGTTTCAGGCCTTTACGGTATTTTTGAGTGGCGAGGCGGCGAGCTGGTACAGGTAGGCACCGTTGACGGTAAAGCTGTACTGGACCTTGATAAATAAAACTTATACTATTACAATGTACAAAGGCTGTCCATCGCTGGACAGCCTCTTAATTTAATGTTCGAATTGAAAAACGACTGAAGTACAGCGATCAGTAATCCCGCGAGCTGTACGTGTAGTGATCGGATTCTGCAGCAACAACAATTTTATCGTGATATTTCTTTTGTACGTTGAAAAGAGGTGAAGCATATCCATACGATTCGAGATGGGGTGTACAAAGATTTTAGTTTGTTTACTGGAGGAACAATGGGTGTAAGAAAACTGAAAAATTATGTAAATGGAAAGTGGGTGGATCCTCGAGACGGCAATTACATTGACGTAGAGAATCCCAGCACAGGTGAAATAATTGCCCAGTCGCCTATGTCAACAACAGAGGAGACCAACGAAGCGATAGCAGCTGCCAGGACTGCATTTCCGGAATGGTCAAACACGCCTGTTGCCAGGCGTACAAAATATATGTATCGGCTTACCGAGTTGATCAGGGAAAACGAAGAGAAGGTTGCCCGTCAGCTTACTGAAGAGATGGGAAAATCATTGCCGGATGCGTTTGCTGAAATGAAGCGTGTATACGAGAATACAGAAGTTTCCTGCGGTATGCCCGTTCTGCAACAGGGAGACAAGGTGATCGGTTGCTCGTTCGATATCGATGGCGAGGTGCTTCTTCTTCCCCGCGGGGTATACACCATGATTGCTCCATTCAATTTCCCTGCAATGGTGCCCTTCTGGTTTCTTCCCTATGCATTGATGACTGGGAACACCTATGTAGTTAAACCTTCCAAACAAGTTCCCTGCACAATGAACCTTCTAACCGAACTAATTGAAGAAGCCGGATTTCCTCCCGGTGTATTTAACATAGTAAATGGAGACCGTACCATAGCCAATGCATTTATGGATAGCCCTGACGTTGTGGGAGTGTCGATAGTAGGATCAACACCTGTGTGCAAGCAGGTCGCTGAAAAGTGTGCAAAGACAAACAAATGGTACCAGGCAATGGGTAGTGCCAAGAACCATCTCATTGCCATGCCTGATGCCAAGATGGAAGATATGATCCGGAATATGATTACATCATGCTTCGGCTGTGCAGGTCAGAGATGTATGGCTTCTTCAGCCATCGTGGCTGTTGGAGATGAAAATTACAAAACAGTCTGTGATGAATTTGTCAAGGCAGCAAAGGAAGTTATTGTTGCCAATCCTCTTGACCCCAAGGTGGCAGATGAACCCATAGTCATGGGACCAGTCATTTCAGCCAAGGCAAAAAAATTCATTGAAGAAATGATTCAGAAGGGTGTTGATGAAGGTGCTACACTCGCTCTTGACGGCCGCGGTTATGTTGTTGAAGGATGTGAGAGAGGACATTTCATAGGACCAACAGTCTTCACGGATGTAAAGCCCGGTATGGAAGTTCACAACGTTGAGATTTTCGGACCTGTTGTGGTCATTCTCAAGGCTGATAATCTGGACGAAGCGATCGAGATCGTCAATAACCATAAGTATGGGAACGGCGGGTCGATCTATACGCAGAACGGATACTATGCCCGCAAATTTAAACTTGAAGCGCTGTGCGGAATGCTTGGTATCAACGTAGGGATTCCAGCACCTGTTGCATATCTGCCGTTTGGTGGGATGAAAGACTCACAGTTCTCCCAGATCAAGGGTCAGGGCAAAGAAATTATCAATTTCTTTGTTGAGAAAAAAGTCATAGTAGAGCGGTACTGGGAAGAGAAATAGTGTTTCATCCGATAATACTGGACAATATTAGGTATCACCTTAATGGTAGCGGTAGATTTCAGCTCTTCCTGTGCCCAGTCTCAATAATAATTCGCCATGTATAATAAGTTTCTGATGAATGAGCACCAAGATCTATTTAACCCTTTTGTTTCTTCATCCTTACTACAACGAGCATGTTGATAAGCAATCCCATTGCCAGAATAAAGGTTATTAAATTGATGACCGGCAAAATGATTGGTCCTTTCGATTCAAAGAGCTGACCGATCATCCAGGGGAAGAACATGTTTCCCGCACCAATTCCAATTACGAACCAACTCATTACACGACCTGAAATATCTATATTCTCTTGGGCAAATGTAATGGACGTGGGAAGGAGAGCAGCGATCGAAAAACCCAGAACTATAGCCCCTATCCAGGCACAATAAGGTGAAAGGGGAAACGCCAGCAAAAGAGTCACTGCACAGATACAGCCAAACAGATCAACCAAAAGCACTGTACGCGGTTTCATTCGCAGGGCGATTAAAACCGAAATCAACCTCCCCAACGTGAGTGATCCCCAGTACGCAGATGTCATATAGGCTGCGTTAGTTTTGCTTGCAAGATTGAGATTCACCGTGTAGGAGTATATCCAACCCCCAAAGCTCAATTCGGCACCTACATGAAGGAAAATGAAAATCGATATAAAGAGAACTATCAGGCTATTCTCTCTTTCAGCACCCTTCGTCGCTGTACGCTGTGCGTGCTCAGGGCTTCGAAGCACCAGAAATAATACAGATAATGGGAAGCAGATGCATGCGAGAATCCAGTAGGACCAGACAATATCGCCACTGAGCTTCATGGTTTGCCCAACCACCATTGGAGCAATAAACGCACCAAGTCCATAAAAAAAATGCAGTGCGACCATAAAAGGGCCCACATTGCTCTTGTGTACCCAAACGAGGAGCGTGTTTCCACCAACATCAATTTCTCCAGAAGCCATGCCCGTGATAAAAAACAATCCCAGTAACAGCCAGATTACGGGTGTTAGTGGAATCAGTACCATTACAACCATTAATAAAAATAGTGCTGAAGAAGTTACCGGATGTCCTTTCACCCTGTCTAAAAGGTAGCCGCCCAAAAATGAGCCGGTAAGGTACCCGATTGAATGGATGGGAAAGAGAAAGCTTATACCCCTAAACACTGTTCCAGTATGCCGGGCTAGCCCGGGTAAAGTAGGTCCGATAATCCCTGTGGCGAAACCTATGGCTATATAAGATGCACAATAAGCAATAGTTTTGCTGATCTTTTGTTTCCTCTCCATGTATCACCTATCGTTACACATATGCGTGCTTGTGTCTGGTAGTATTCCACCCGTGCCCCACGGTAAGATATAATGTTAATATCTTAACAAATTATTATATCTTTAAAAAAATTGGTAGCGAAAAGTGAAAATAGCTAATTGACCTGTATCGTTCTTGAATGTGGAGGGTTTATATAATTAGAGATTAAAAGGCAGAATGATGTAAAATTGCAAAAATTTTTAAACCAGAAACTGGCCGAATTAGATTTCTCATTCTGTATCGAATATAATTTGAATGATCATTATAATCAAAATTAGCAACAAGACACGAATATATTTATTTAAACAATAAAAGAGGAAATGGATACCAGTGAACGAGTGCTGTTCGTAAAATCTCTGGTAATGGAGGTCGTAATCAAACCAAACAAAAAGGTGACCACCTGCCTTCGGCCACCTTTCGGGTTTTTATCTCCCTCATTAGCGCTACGGGGAATCGAACCCCGGTTTGAAGAATGAGAATCTCCTGTCCTAACCCCTAGACGATAGCGCCGCTTTCCTGCTCGTATATGGTAACACTAAGGGAGAATTTACGTCAAGATTTATTTATGTATCAGCCATCACATCATATTTTACAGTCGCTTTCTGTGTCTTTAGCATAGCTTTCTTTGCTCAGACATCCTATTTGTACAAAAACATAACAGTATATATTACTACGGCACGAGTATAATAAGGAATAAACAAACAGCTGGAGAAAATGAAGGCTTTTACAATTGTCTCTTGAGGTATTGTAAAATGACGGTGAGCAAATCATCATCTGCATATTTCAGAGCATTGATAACCATCCAGTAAAAAGGGTCCCTATCATACCATCTTCTTCTGAACGGGAGCGGGTAGTCCAGAACATTTTTCGCGATTAGATTATCGTCGTATTCCATTATTAAATCTTTTATTTCAAGTGTTATTTTATCTCTCCTTGATTTGTCTATATCTTTTAATTTTTCAATATAGTCTCGTAATTCAAGATATTTATCGTACAGTCGATTTTCACGATTCTTTTTCATATACATATCTAATTGTTATCATTTTAATGAAGATTGCAAATCTTTTATAAAATGATCTACTGCATTTTTTGCCTCTTCAACAGTGATGTATTCAACATTCGTTATCAGTGGGCATCCTGCTATCATAGAGGATAAGGTTTTCCCTTTACGAGGGTTGTACAAACAGAGAATCTTTTTTTCCCATTGAGTTGCCTTTGCAATTTCGAATCCAACACCCAAGCTTGGTGTTGAGACTTCCGCTATTAAGACATCAGCAGAATGGAGCCATGTTATATCCCGCTCATAAATGTATCGAGAATGTAACCCTTCTCCATTCTCTTCGGTTAGGGACTGATCTCCAATATGCTCAGTTAGGACGTTTCCGTATCTTTTAATAAAATCAATGAGTTCCCCATATAGTTTTGCATCCTCTCT
>CAYFYU010000173.1:0-247 GCA_964347455.1 uncultured Spirochaetota bacterium
GTTCCTTTCTTCATAAGTGAATACGATTTTCCCTCGGAGTGAATCAAACGAGATCTCGCCATAATAATATCACAACGCGGTTTTCAGCCACAACCACTCTTTTAAAACAAAATCGCCAATGAGCTCAACAGGCTGTTAATCTCACTGGCGATTAAAATATTCCAAACGAAAAAATTACGGAGTGTTATTAAAAACCAAGTCCTGCTTTTATGTCATTCCAGGCGTTCACCCGCTTACCAACATCCTC
>CAYFYU010000173.1:290-3469 GCA_964347455.1 uncultured Spirochaetota bacterium
GACGATACCGTAGCCTACGAGTTCTGCAAGCTGTATTTGCCCTTCTCTGCCTATCATATAATCAATGTATTCGTGCGCGAGATCCAGCGAAGCTCCCCCTGTTGGTTTTGTGATCACCCATCCGTCAATCCAGGTAATTGTTCCCTCCGTTGGGAGCATGGCCTCGAATTTATCTCCAATTCCCCGGTCCTCAAGCTCCATCAGAGTGATTGGATCGCCCCAGACCATGTTGATATATACATCTTCATTAGCCATAATAGATACCACCGAATCGAGCCCGGCTGTAAATGCCCTTGCATTTTCTGCCCATAGGGTCAATTCATCAACCATTCTCCCAAACTCCCTATCATCGAGATCGAATGGATTGTCAGTGATTCCTGCTGCAATGGCGGACATGTTGGTAACATTGGTTGTCTCATCAACCATGGCCACAAGATCTTTGAGCTCCGGTGCTTTCATTGCCCTATAGGACAGCGTTTTTATACCCTTCTTTTTACTCACATATGGATCAAGTTTACTGCCGAGTGCAGCTACATTGACAATAAATGCCTGTCCTCCCCAGGCAATAGGTACCTGAAACCGTTTTCCTGCCTCGACCTCAGCATAGGGATGCGTACGAAAAAGCTCCCCCATTTTACTGAAGTTTTGGAGCTTCTCGATATCGATTGCCTGAATAATCCCCGCATCGTAATACAGTTTTACTCTTCCTGAATCAATCGATACGATGTTATACTGATCAGGTGCTGCTTTTGCCTTTGAAAATGCTTCGTCGACAGACCCAACATAGGACACCTTCACCTCGGCATCAAATTTTTCTTCAAATGGCTCCACCCAGGCTGGTTCTGCATACCCTTGAAAACAGAGGATGCTGAGAGTACGCTCTTCCTCCTTCTCGCCGGCACTGAAAATAAACGTCGACGAAAACACAAAAAAGGCCATAATCAACAACAGTGGAATAACGAACGATGATTTTCGCATTTTTCTCCTCCCTAAAAATTATTTTACCAACTAATAATTTGACTAATATTATATGACTAATATAAATATTTCAACAGAATTTTTTAAATAATTAAAACTGCATCTTTTCCTGTTACTTTTCACTTTTAATTCCCTCTAGCTGGTCAGACTTTGCCGTAACTAAGTTTTTAAATAGATAGCCACGTAATTAAAATCTATGCTATATTATGTAGCTGGACATCGGGTTTTACATACCTTTGGGGGTGGTTATGGCTAATACGCAGAAACCAAAAGTGGGATTATTTGCCGGAGGGATAGAGCAGTACTGGAAAGAAACCGGTATGGATGAATTACCCTATGCAATAGAGAAAGATATATTAAAACTAAAGAAGCGACTCGAGAGAACGTGTGAGGTTTTATATCCGTTCTTGGTGGGAAACGAAGCTGAAGCAAAAAAAGCTGGAAAGATTTTTTTAGAGAGCGAGGTAGATATGGTATTAATGTACCATGCGACCTACCTCGATGACGCAATGACTGTAACATTGATTGAAGAAATAAAGGACATTTTCCCTGTACTTTTCTTTTCTCAGGGTTTTCCCAACATTCCCGAAAAATTTTCCATGATTGAAGCGGGTACCACATGGGGTGTTAACAGTGCAGCCCAAATTCCCAGCAGCTTAAAAAGGCTATGGCCAGATTTCAATATCGGATTTGTATTTGGACACATTGAAAATGAGCGGGCGATTTCCGAAATTTCACAGTATGCAAAGGCATCAAAATGTGTGAAAAATCTCAAAGGTAAGAAGATCGGTTTTTTACCACATCGTAGTGCAGCAGTACCAATGTATGACACTTATCCGGATGAGTCTCGAATGATGGGGCAAACTGGCGTTAGATTGAGCTTCATATATATTAAAGAACTCCTGGATAAAATGGGTGAGGTGAAAGATAAAGAAGCTGAGACTTTAACGGATGAACTATACAATAGCTACGAGATTATCGAGCCGCCAAGGGAAGAAGTTTTGCTCGCTGCAAGACAGGCGATTGCTTTGGAGAGGCTCGTTGAAGAAAAAGAGATCGATTCACTTGCAATTGATACCGGGCCTGGAATGATACCAATGTGTGGAATGATACCATGCGTTGGTATGGCAAGACTAATAGATAAGGGGATAGTAGTCACCACAGAAGGTGATTTATCGGTGGCTGTGGCAGGATTAATTGTAAAGGAGTTGTGTGGGAAACCGATTCATTTCTGGGAGAATTTGATGTTTGACGAGGAAAAGAACTGGGTATTGGGTGGACATGAGGGAGGGTCTGCGGGTTTCACTATGGCGAAGAAGGGGACCCGTGTTAAGCTGAGAAATACCCAGTATGTCAATTTCGGGAAGATTCCGGGTGCTCCCTATAATGGTGTCATACCTGAATTCATTACAAACCCTGGTCCTGTAAACCTATTGACCTTATTCAGAGCCGAATCTGGCTATGAAATGAGGCTTGCTCGTGGTGAATCGGTTGATATAGATCCATTTGAGATCCATTATGAACATACGGTTTTTAAGCCAAATGTTTCGCTCAATCACTATTTTCATCGTATTGCAGAAGTGGGGATATGCCACCATTTTGCACTGGTTCATGCGGAGATAAGCAGTGAGATTGAAAAAACGGCTGAAATATTGAAAATGAAGCTCGAATATCTTACTGACTAGAGTATTAAACCTTCCTTTCATCTAAAGAACTATTGATTCGACACCAACCATTTTACAGATCTCAACAAGCTCTAAAGTATGATCTCCAACAACGGCATGGATGTGGTTTGCACCGAACTGTTTCAGGAGTTGTTGGGGTTCTCCATTTGTCTGAAAATATAGATGGGGCCACGGCCAAATTGTTTCTCTTAATTTTTCCCTCGGCATATCAACAAACTTTCCAGGAATAATAAACATACGGTATTTACCATCTTTTCGACAAAGCCTTGCTAATGTAGCTGTTTCTGATGGGGCACAAACGAATTGCGTTGAGGCACCTCCGGCCAAACCCTCTGCTTGAGGTAGAAGATGAACTTCTCGGAGATTAACCGAGGGGTCTTCCGATCTCTTTGCATACCACGTTGGTAAACCACCACAATTGGTACAAGCAAAAGTTCCATCCTCGTATAAATAGATGAGATCTACAAAAATGACCGGATCACCCGTGAGAAATTTCAATATCTGCATGGTAAGAGC
>CAYFYU010000173.1:3542-3794 GCA_964347455.1 uncultured Spirochaetota bacterium
TTGATTCCTTTGGCCCTTCTGCATCGTAAGGGTCGTTCATAAATGTTGGTGTAAAACACTGAGTCACGTATTTATCGCATAATTCAGGTTCACATTTAAGACCGATAAAGTCAAAGCCCTCTTTCATCGATATTTCTTTTGTGGCTATATAACTGCCTACCTGTTTTTCCAGTTTATCCTGCGTCAACACTTTTCCATCCATTTCAATCAATCCACAATTATCATTCAACCATTTGACGTACTTTCTGACCC
>CAYFYU010000173.1:3804-4252 GCA_964347455.1 uncultured Spirochaetota bacterium
ATTCATTTAGAATTGAGACTTTTTCTGCTTCTCGAACGATTTCGATCTGATCAACATGTTCTATATCAACTCCAAATATATTCTGCCATTGCGCAACATCAGCAGTGGTTGTATACATTCCCCAGGGTCTTCCTCCAAATACACCGATCGTCGATTCACGAAGCCTTGCAACCACAGAAGCAGCTTTTAAGAAAGTGACTATTTCATCCATTGTCCGGTTATCCTGCAGTTTGCCCCAGACAAGAGTATGATAAATCCCAAGTTGTTCGAGTGATCCGTGAGCGGCTGTAATGCCACTTAATATATAATCGCCAAAGATTATGCAGGGAACCCCTGCTCTTTCAGTCTTTTTCGCGATTTGAACTGCAAATATTGGTGAAGTCCAAATTGGAATTTGAAAAAGAATACACTCGACGCCCTTTGATAGCAGATCGTTTGTTGTCTTTAG
>CAYFYU010000173.1:4262-4717 GCA_964347455.1 uncultured Spirochaetota bacterium
GATGCCGGTCTACCGTTGGTTTCCATACCTCCGGAGCCCTTTCAAATACTTCCTCCCTTGGATCACCAAGCGTCATGACCCCAATAATCGGATTTGATTTCATATTGCAGTCCCCTTTTCATAAATTTTCATTTTTTACTCTAATCTCTCATACACTGAATTTACATTCTCTCTATAGGATCCACCCTTTACAAAGGTTTTTTCAAAAAACGCGCTCCCAATGGTAAAAGCCCAAACCTCTGCGTTTATGATTTCTTGAAGTCTTTCAAAACTAGCGATACTCCCCGCAACTACTATTGGAATAGATATCTCTTTTTTTAATCTACTTATTAGCTCCGGAACCTTATTCTGATATTTATATCTGTAGGCTAAGAGATCAAAACCATCCACTTCTTTTTTCTCAACTCTGAAAACTCCTTTGCGGCAACTGAACCAAAGGTAGCCGAGATCCTCGT
>CAYFYU010000173.1:4727-6060 GCA_964347455.1 uncultured Spirochaetota bacterium
CTATTGTTCCACCCAGGATACTCGGGTGTGCATACACCTTTCCGCAAAATGGAAAATATTTAATCTTACCGTTAATGATGTCCCTTATAGATTCGTAGTATAATGTACCCATGAGATAGTCGAAACCAATATTTACAGCAATTTTCGCAGATTCTAAAACTTCTCTTTCAGTGTATCTCACTACCTCAAGAAATGTCGTTTTTCCTGCATGCTTCATTATGTCATTGAGTTCCTTCATTTTTTCATGTGAAAGCCCGATATCTTTAAATCCAAAGTACTGAATCGGAATATCTTTTATGCTATTAAAAAAATCCTTTGCATCTTCAACAGTTATATCATTATGGGTAAGCATTACTATTAGCTCAGGTTTCATCAAATTTCTCCTTCTTATGAAATGTCAATAGAGAATCCTATATTTGCTTATGCTGTTATATACATCCAAAAATTGCATATATTTTCGCTCATATTTATTAAATAATTTATTATCAGGAAAGAATTCTTTTTCCACTTTTACCCATGCATTTATTGTTTCTTCAATAGAATTAAATATCTTTACACCAAAACCAGCTAACACAGCCGTTGACAGGCATCCCGCTTCATCAACATCCAATTTCTGTATTACCCTGCCTGATATATTTGATTTTAATTGTAACCAAATGTCAGATTTAGCTCCTCCCCCTGTTGCACGAAGTGATTTTATTTTAATTCCCGCTTCCTCGATTTTTTCTAAATTTAACTTTAAATCAAAGGTGATTCCCTCAAGCATTCCACAAATTATATCCTCCTTCTTTGTTCTTAATCTCAGGCCAAAAATTGACCCACTCACATTCGGATCATTCAGAGGAGTTTGCGATCCTTCAAAATAGGGGAGAAAAAGGACGGGGCGCTGAGAATCCTCGGCAGATTTTATAAGAGCATCATATGCATTCTCATCTTTTCTCTTTGCACGATCTTCAAATTTACAAGAAAAATTGTCTCTGTACCATTTGAGAAGTGCTCCTGCACAAAAATTAAGGGACATGAGAATGTAAAGATCATTGAAAACATGGGTACAAAATGGATAGCCATAGGCTAACATCTTTTCATTCATAATTGTTCTAGCCAAACAAACGTGCACCACCTCCATTGTGCCTGTTCCAATCGAAGCCATCCCACTCTTCATAATACCAGCGCCCAGAGCAGCGCATGTCTGATCAAATCCACCTGTTACCAATTTCGTATTTTTTGCTAATCCAGTTTTAAGCCCACACTTTCTATCGACCTTACCAACTTCAATTCCTGACGGATAGGTATCTGGAAACAAGTTTCTCTCTAAATCCAGTTTATTTAATAC
>CAYFYU010000174.1:0-1632 GCA_964347455.1 uncultured Spirochaetota bacterium
CCAGCGTGCCAGGCTGAAGAATCGGGTTCAAAAGAGGAACAGCCGAGTTAGGACACAAAGTGGGACCTACAGCCCCGATGACGCCTTTGGTGCTCAATATGAATCGAATGGGTAAGTTTGATGGAAGAGAAAGGTTGCGGACCACCATCCCAGCAGTTCCTGTAGCGAGAAACGGTTCAGTTGGTGTGGTCGAAATGGATACGCCCATAGGGATGGGCCGATCATACCTATCTGTGTTTTGAGCGAGACCGCCGTGGAACCATCCGAAGACTAAGGTCGTTGTAAGGAGAAATGCCATTATCGGTCGACGTGCTTTCTCCATCACCTCTCTCCCTGTGGTTTAAATTACGTTGACACTCCGAGTTTGACTAAATCCACCGACGCCGTCAATAGCAGGTTGGAGGGGCTTTGTCAAGGGAGGTTTGGGGTATGGCGAACCACCCAGCTCTTCCTCCGAGCTCCATGGAATAGCCTCTATGTTTTGCGGGCTTGTTTCCGCTAGGCCTCATGGGCGTCTTTTAGCCTTCGGTGAGGAACCGTGGGAGGACACATGATGTTCATACCCGAATCGACTTTGATCACTGCCCCTGTCACGCCGCTGGAAAGGTCGGAGGCCAGATAGACGGCCGTTCTCCCCACATCTTCCAAAGTGACGTTGCGTAATAGAGGGGAACGTTCTTCCATCATGCGTAGAGCGATACTAAAGTCCTCTATTACTAGAGAGGAAATGGTGGGAATAGGACCGGATGAGATAGCATTCACACGGATATTTTCCGGTCCAAGGTCATAGGCAAGGTAGTGAACCGAAAGGTCCAGAGCCGCCTTGGCCACTCCCATGATGTTGTAACCGGGCACCACCTTGTCCCCTCCAGCAAAGGTCAGGGTGATAATGGATCCCCCCTGAGCATTATTCATTAAAGGACGAGCGCACCGAGAGAGAGCTAATAGCGAATAGGCACTGATATCCAGGGCGAGATGCCATCCGGACCTTGATGTTCTGATAAACTCTCCTCCGAGATCATCCAGGTTGGCATTGGCGATCGAGTGGACAAGAATATCGAGCTTGCCGTCAAAGTTGGCGGCCACTTGGTCAAATGCTTGCACGATATCCTCGTCCTTTCCAACGTCACAGAGGACAATGATATCGGAATCCACCTGTGGGGCGAGCTTCCTCACACGGCGAACATTGGTTTCATGACAGGTGAAAGCGAGCTGAGCTCCATGGGCATACAGGGCTTGTGCAATACCCCATGCAATGCTTTTTTTGTTCGCAACACCAGCGACCAATGCCTTTTTTCCGTCCAACAAGCCCATATACTTCCTTTCCCATAGTAGGGACCATAGCTTGATCAAGTTTACAGTATCTATTCTCCTACGCTTCTATCACCAATTTAGAAGCATTTTGACATTCTTGCAAATAGGATGATTTTCTAAATCTTCACGGGTTGGCTGTTTTCTAATCTACACTAAATGTACTCAAATCATAAACAGTTAATGAGATGTCCTGTGATATATCCGATAATAGTGCTCGCATGGTTAAAGTTCTTGTGAAAAAGGCTGGACGAATCGGGCGCTCTGAAGGGATCCAACTGCTTATCCTAAAACTGCAAGACAGATTGAGCCAATCATACG
>CAYFYU010000174.1:1684-4912 GCA_964347455.1 uncultured Spirochaetota bacterium
AAAGCCAAACCGGTCGAAAACGTCCCGCTGCGAGGGCTTCCGAGAATGAATACTGGTTCCTGCAAATCTACCTATCGATAACCCAGAAATAGAATGTCATCGAGCAAGAAGCAGGTGGTATTGAGAAGCTGGATCATAGGAAAAATCAGAAAAAAAGCGACCAAAAGAAGAAGTCCCTTGATAGTGAGCGGTACCGGCCTATTCCGGAACTTAAAGAAGGACAGGTAGGCCATACGAAAAAAGGTGCGATAATCAAAATACATACCCTGGTTCTTCCTTATCAGGCCAGTTTCTCGTAGACCAATACATTCGAAGTCATATTGATGTCAGTGAACTTTGGGCCGGGGTCTTCTACTGTATTGGTACTGCACGCGGGGAACTGCCTCGATCTTCCAGTTGCAAGGCGACGGCTTTAACATCATGATGACCTGTTAGCCTAGCTTTGTTGCTTATCCACAACAGTATTAGATGCGTGGACTTGTCTAATAATTTCCAACAGTGTTTTTGAAGCAAATTCTATAGGAGCATCTATTCTTTCCAACTCATCTATCCAGGGCATCACCAGACGCTGTTCTAACCAGACCGCTGCTTGTAATAAAACGTGCAACTAGTCTGATGTTCTATCAGGAAGATAACGAACATACTTCCTCATCGGCCCTGCTAAGAATATCTCAGGTATCCCTCCCGGCGCATCATAGACGACAACCGGTGCACCCATGGCAAGACACTCTACCATTTGCTGAAATCCGCTTTTGCATATTACGATTCGTGATGAATTGATGTATAGAACCAGTTCACTTTCGGTTGGGGAGCCCTGTAAAAACGACATCGTAACCTTGATCCATTTTTTATGAAAGTAGAGGTGCTTTTTGGTAGATTCGGAATAGATAAGTCTTGCTTTTATATTTTGCGGAAAATTTCGGACCAACTGTATCCCTAATTCGGCAGCATTCGGATCATATCCCAGTATAGTAATACATATCCCGTGCTCGCTCTCCTCGTATGACTTCTCCTCCTTTGGAGGAAGTAAAGGTGGCACCAATACGACTTCGTCCGTTATTCTAGCGTTATTCGGTGTAAAACTTCTGCTACCAGCGGATCATCAGTCGGTAAACTGTCGAAATTTATAAGATGAATTTCTACTTTATTGGAATTTATATTGGCAATCAATCTTAAGCATCTTTTCAATACCACGAGAAAAGCGGTCTTGTCCGAATTATCGGATACCGCGGTGTAAGTGACAAACAATACTTTAAAGGATTCATTGCATCACTCTCCTTATTTCAAATGTTCTATACTCTCTATACCTTACAGGGTCGGGGCCAGTTGGATCAAGGATTGAACCGGCTCTTTAAACCGGGCTGCTATCGTATTCCTTAAATCAGGGGAAAAATTGCCGCAGTTCCTCCACAGGCGGTTCAATGAGTGAGCAATCATGGCAAACACCGAATAACGGTTCATCCCGGGAAATCTCAATATATTTAACTGGTTTCGGAACCGGTCATCTTCTTCATCGCAAAGGTCATTCAACCACTGGGCGACTTCGGAAAACTCTGCAAGCAGTTGAAGAAGCGGCAAACGGATACCCGGCTCGACCGGCCTGAGAAAAACCTGGTGCAGCATCATATCATAAGCAACAGATTTGCCTTTAACGATCGAGTGATAAATATCAAGATTATCACTGGCTTTGAAAAGGGTTTCCGCCAGTGCACCCGAGATTACAGTGGAATAAGTACTCATCAGCAAATCCACAGATTCTGCATACCCTTCTTTCAAAAGAAGCCGAAGAGACATATTTAAGACCAGGTTTCCCATCATGCTGCTCAATCCTGCCGCTTCCCTTTCTTCCATTCGGTTTGCCAGGAATCCGTAAAAGCTTTGTACCCTGCCTTTATAATCTTTATGGCCGTCTATACCGTCATCGATCAAACGGGCGCTTAAATATACCAGGATGCCGGGCGCAAATTCTCCCACAGGACGAATTTTTAAAGGGGGGCCGAATTCACAATCTCCCCATCCCACCCAAAGCATGGAACTCAAATAACTTTCCAGGACATTATAAAAGGGTTCGAGTATACCTGATAATTCCTTATTTCTAACCAGGATTGAGAGAACATTTTGCAGTTGTCTGCCATATTCCTTTTCCACCTGGTGCATGAGGTCCACGACATCGTCCCTGTACCGTTTTTCGTGGTGTTCCGCGGAAGCCTTTAATTCATCCAACAGTACGTTCAAAGGCCCGGTATTTACAATGGACTCATTCATTTTTTTATTTCCCGTATCAGAAGCGTCAACCAATTAAGCAGGTGTTTCCCCATTGCATCTCTTAACTCCGGGGTCAACCGATTGCAATCGTTCCATAATTCGTTCATTGAAGTGAAGATTAGTGGAATGAGTTTCTCCCGGTTCATGTCCTTAACGGCCAGGATAGTGAACCGGCCCGACTCCAGGTCTTCTTTTTCATCGATAAGATCGTCTGTCATCTGCCCGATCTCGATCAACCCGGACCTCATGCTTAAAAGCTTCGACCGTATATCCTGGGGGGCCTGCTGCAAAAATACGTGCTCGAGAATCATCTGGTAAGCGATGGCCTTGCTCCTAACAATCTGCCGATAAGTATCGGGGATCAATGGTTCCCCGTAAACCGATTCCGCCATCATACCCGTAAATACGTGGCTGGATAATCTCAACAGTGTATGTAGGGAGGAACGGAGATTTTTTTCCATAAGCCTCTGCATAGAGGCGTTGATTATCGACGTTCCCACCATAGAACTTAAAGCGCTGGATTCCCTTTCACTAAATTTTTCCTCGAGTAGATATCCGTAATAACTTTTTCTCTCTGTATATGCATCCACTTTGTGACCGTCAATCCCATCATCGATTAAATGAACAGCCGTATACACGATCATTGCAATGGGAAAATCCTGCACAGGTTGAAGATCAAGCACAGGTCCCAAATCACACAATTCCCAACCAACCCACCGACTATCGACGAATATTTCTTCCAGGATTTCGTACCCGGGGAAAATAATCGGCGTCAGTTTTTCATCCCTGGTTAAAATGGAAAGAATTTTGACGATTTCTTTTGTATATTCTTCTTCAATGCGAGAAATCAGTTGAGTCACCTGGTTTTTGAAACGGGAATGGTGCCGGTCTCGAGCACAGGATAAATCAACTTCCAGTGATTGGATTTTATCAAGCATTGCTGCGGTTAATGTTACTGTCGTT
>CAYFYU010000174.1:4922-5201 GCA_964347455.1 uncultured Spirochaetota bacterium
GTCGAGATTGCCGGCCACGCAGCGTATCTTCCTGAAATGTAATTTTTACAGAATATCCAATATCCAATATCCACTGCGAGGCTTTTTCATCTGAGCAAAAGTTATGGCTCCACTTACAAATTTAAGTCCAGGCAGGCAGCCACGTTTTGAAATTACGCGGTAGTCGATTCCATGGAGTGTTTCCAAGTTCTATTATTTTCAGCAATTTTTTCCCGTTTTCTCCATCTTTCGAAAGGTTCAGTTCCTTTTCCAACTCCACAAATTCTTCACCCCATAACC
>CAYFYU010000174.1:5229-5506 GCA_964347455.1 uncultured Spirochaetota bacterium
GAAAATCAATGCAAAAAACTCGGAAATAAAGCAGAAATCCTGGCGAAGATTAATCCATAAAGAGTATGGATTATCCGACCAGAAAGCAATATTTCGATAATAAGAGAGGGCAATAGAGGGAACATTAAGTACAGCGGCAAGATGGGCTGTAAAGGTGCCCATACCTATTAATAGGTCCGAAGAACTCAAGCATCGGTACACGCAGTCGAGGGCAAAGTCGGGGTTCAGGGGTCCTCCATTGCCCAGAAAATGAATGAGTCGAGTAGACCAGTTTCTC
>CAYFYU010000174.1:5565-6027 GCA_964347455.1 uncultured Spirochaetota bacterium
TTTACCGCCTGGTTTCCCGGCGATGCCACCATATTTCAACCATACATTGGTTGGCCCCGGCTCCTCACAGAACTGGAGGTGCGGATTTCCCGCATCCAGGTCTTCAAACAGGCTCACATCGTAGCAGAGTAGATCCAACGGTAGCTCTTCAGTATTCTGGGTTTAGGCAAGGGGTACGGTTGAGTACTTCCTGGAGTTCTTCCCAGTTGAAGCTCTTTTTCTGACTATGCCGATTAAGCGAGTTGTGATCAATGGTGTCAAGGTATTCTTTGATGTCCACGTCCAGCAGGTAGTCTACCCCACCTGTGGTGATGCTCAGCTCTATAGACCTCAGGGCATCGTGCCCATCACGGTTCTCACGGAATCCATAGGAGACATCAAGAAAGTCCTGCCCATAGATAGGGCTAAGTATCTTCGCTACCCCTCCTTGGACAATCTTGTCTTCCAGCACTAGAATTCCTA
>CAYFYU010000175.1:0-1699 GCA_964347455.1 uncultured Spirochaetota bacterium
TAGATACGGATATTACCACGTCTCTTGAGGTTACCTCCGAGGTGATAGCCCAATTCTCCGATATAGAGGAGAGGTATCCTGATCTCAGGCTGCAGATAGGCGGTGAGGCAGAGGAGAGTCGTGAGGCCGTGGTCAATCTGGTAACGACATTTTTGATTGCATTTATCGGCATCTATTTCCTCCTGGTCCTGCTCTTCAACTCATTCACACAGCCCTTTTTGGTTATGATTGCCATACCATTTGGATTTGTAGGGGTCATTCTCACCCTGGCCCTCCACAACGAGCCTCTCGGGTTCTTGGCTCTTATCGGTTCCGTCGGACTGATGGGGGTTGTGGTAAATGACTCGCTTGTTCTGGTGAGTCACCTTAACGAACAAAAGAAGCTGTTTCCCGATATGCCTATGAGAGAGCTTGTGGCCATGGGAGCTTCCAACCGGCTACGTGCGATTGTGCTGACCACGCTTACGACGGTTGCAGGACTTTTACCGCTGGCCTACGGGCTTGGAGGAACGAGCCTGTACATGTCGCCCATGGCGCTAACGCTCGGATTCGGGCTTCTGTTTGCAACTCCGGTAACACTTATTCTCGTACCCTGCCTCTATATGATTTTTTATGATATAGGCCGGCTTTTCAGGAGGAATCAGACTGAAGATACATAAATCATTATTATTTATAGAGATAGCTACATAAGCTCTGCTTTTTCTATGTCATTTTCTACAAGTAGCTTCTCCATAGCAACGACGGACTTGCTTAAATGGCCCTTTATTTCATGGCCATATACATAAAGACTGGTATCCAAACCACTATCCATTCTGAAAAGAGCTGTACTTCATTCTTAGAATGAATAGTATGTATTCTTTTTCCTAATTTTCGTCGGGAGGATTATCCAGGCCGATTTCAATTACTCCGACTCCATGCACGGGTAGTCCTCCAGTAGCAATCGTCACTGAATCAGATTCACTCGTATTTTGAAAAATATTTACTGGAGGTGTAGAAATAGATAAATCTTCAGGATCACCATAATCATTATTCCCACCAGTAGTTAAATCTGCACCAAAAGTAATAACAACATCTTCTAAATGAACGCCACTATTAATTAGCGTATAATTGATTGTTAAAATAGATCCACTATCATTCCAAGAATACTCAATATCAATATCAATTTCATGGTTTCCAGAACAGCTGGACAATAAACCGATGGCCAATACTATAAGGATAGGTATAGTTATTTTCATAAAAACCCCTTTCAATATATATAATATCTCATCAAGTACCAGATTTCCTGTAAAAGTAAAAGGGTCATGTCACAGCCCTATGTGTTTTGAAATGTCCGAAAAGAAACCATGCGCCGCTGACTGATAATCTTCAGAGTGCCTTGATAAAACTTTTTCAGATGCGTTGGCCAGGCGTGGTGTCAGAATTGACACAGCAGGATTGGGCAGAGTATCAGCATCTTTGCCTGCAAGAGTTACCGGACTTCATTCTAGACAATCCAGATTACTATGCCTTCTTTACCTATTCGATGTTTCATGGCAAGGTCACTGAGTGAAGTGCTTGTATACATCCGATCTACTCTATTGTTCAAATAATAGGCTGCCCAATAACTCTATTCAGAGGACCACACGAAACCTCGCAATTGATACCTGACCTTAATCTTCAATTGCACTATTTCCTCTGATTGTTATGATAATAGGGTTTC
>CAYFYU010000175.1:1709-5992 GCA_964347455.1 uncultured Spirochaetota bacterium
AAACTCATGATTGAGGAGTGAAATACGGAAGGAAAGATTTAATAAAGCGCACCTTATCTAGAACATTATTTTTAGCTGCGGTAATAGCCACAAGAAGTACTGTAATATGAGCGATTGTGACATAGTTTGTTGTTGCTTTGAATCCAACAACAGGAGGGTTTTGCATACAAATATTTAATAATCTTGAGAAGACTCTTTCAGAACCTGTACGAAGATTGAAGTATTTTGGATGGAAGACGAGGCAGGCAATAAACTGGTATTGATATTTTTTCGAATGGTGTAAAGGACAGACCCATTTTCGTCTCCATCTATCTTGCTATTTGTCATAGAAGGTACCGCGATAAAGCATTTCAAGGCTGGCATCACAGAAGGGATTTCCACTTTTTGATGTTTTTCGTTCTGGTTGATCCTGTGTGTTACGTGGATTTCGTGCAATACGTAGTTTAGCTTTGAGTGTATTTAGAACATACTTTAGAATAGCGGAAGTATCGTAAATCCCATCACCGAGGAGAGCTATAATATCGAAATGGAATTCCTTTTGGATTAAATCGAATAGAGGGATAAATATTACTAAATCATGGACATTTACGGGTTTAGTGATATTCCATACTGGGAGTTCAGCTTGTGCATCAATGACCACATGATCATAGTATCCCCAGAAGTAAGAGATTTCTTTTTTTGACTTAGAGAAGGTGAGCATGACACCGAGTTTAGCATCTGGATCACCTTTGCAAATGTGGTTTTAATTAAATCGGTCTTTGACATTGGTTTTAAGGTTATCTTCTTTAACTTTTGCCAGGAATGCGCAGGAATCGATAATCTATGATAATCCAGGTCAAGATGATGATCTTTTAAATAGCTGAAAAGAATATTGAAGTTTGCCAGGGGATGAATATCGAGCATGGATTCCACAGAGATGAGAAGGTTTTGGTTGTCCATTATGTACTCCTCATTTTGAGAAGGTCGATGAAAGGAGAATGAGACATAGAAGATAATTTAGTGGTAAGGGAGGGGGTGGAGGTTAAAAGGAGAATTTGCTAAGTATTTTTTATTATTACAATTACTCTGATTATGAGAGATAAAAAAGAGAGGGTTTCACAAAACTTTTCATGGAAAACGAGGTCAAGATTGTTGACCTCCACCCCCCTTTTTGAGGGGTGAAAAAAGCTATAAAAGGATGTGTTTTGTATAGAAATATGCTTTTAATTGTTTGTTATTCAATAAGTTACAGTAGGAGGAAAATTAGAAAACACGCCTTTCATAACTCACTGTTATATAATCAATTATGAGTTTTGTGAAGGGCTCTAGATTAAATTATAAGGAGGCCTCTTCATGAGTAAGAAGAAGCAGAATATAAAGTCAATTTTACTGGTCTTCATTATTCTCGTAATTTCCTTTCATACCTCTTATCAAAAAAGTTTAGCTGAGGAAAAAGATGTCATAATAGAAACCGATATTATCTACGGTAAAGTAGGTGATGTTGATCTTATGCTCGATATTGCTCGCCCGGCGAAAACGAAGGGCCGTCTTCCAACACTTGTTTTCATTCATGGTGGTAGTTGGGGTTGGTATAGTGGATCAAGTAGGAAACAATACATTCGGGATATAAGAGAAGCTGCAATAAGAGGTTATGTCGCTGTAACAATTGGGCATCGCCTAATCAGTGTAAGAGAGAACGGTAAAGTAAAATATCCCTTTCCAGCTCAGGTTCACGATGTAAAATGTGCTGTTCGCTGGCTACGAGAAAATGCAAGGAGGTATAATGTAGACCCTAACCGTATTGGAGTGGTGGGGTGGTCATCTGGAGGACATCTTGCATTGATGCTTGGTTTAACAGACCCCTCCCATGGTTTAGAAGGCGATTGCGGTAATATGGAATATTCAAGCCGTGTACAAGCAGTGATTCGCCTGGCAGGGATCACTGACTTAATGTCCCAATATATTGATACTTATAATTCACGTTCATATGTCATGGATTTTCTTGGGAGTACTCCCGAGGAGGTGCCTGAGCGGTACGCCGCAGCCAGTCCTATTACCTATGTAAGTGATGACGACCCACCTATACTTCTTATCCAAGGTGATAAGGACCGCTATGTACCACTGTCACAGGCCGAGCTTCTTGTTAAAAGGATGAATGAAGTTAGGGCCTCTCACACATTGATAATAATGAGAGGTAAAGGACATGATGGATTGGTATACTTTGGTGAGGACAATCCTGTATGGGACTTCTTTGATGAGCATTTGAAGAAAAAGTGATGGTCGGGCAGACCCGGTGAACAAAAAGTTTTATTTCACGACCTCAAAGTCAAGCCTGAAAACAACGAGGGTATGCTAAAGACTGCCCGTTGCTACAGCAATTACGAACATCATGAATATAAGTGATTAATCTCACTCCCTCAATCCACTCAATTCCCCGCCTTTCATAACTAAAAGCACAACGATGAGGACGAGGAAAATGGAACCAGTTTTCATGGCGGTCTGGAATCCTGCATGATCAGCAATGTAACCAGAAAGCTTGCTGACACTCGAGGCACCGGCCATGCCGGTCGCGATCAGTATAATGAAGCTCATAGCCGTAAAACGGTGGGGCAACCGCTCAAGGCTCGATGCAATGATGGGAAACATACCAGAGAGGAACAATCCGAGGGCACTGAAGAGTACTTCCGCTGCAACGCCGTCTTGCATGGATGCACCGGCAAAGAGGCAGACCGATGCGGTGCCTGAGAGGAGTATCATCATCACAACGGGTTTTACACCACGGTGGAGCAGTGTAGCACAGATGTATCTACCAAGCGTTATGGTTCCCCAAAACAGGGAAAGAACGAGCCGCGTTCTGAAGGGTGAATAACCGGGAAAGATATCAGTAAAGTATTTCGGAATCCAGGTATTGGGAATACTTTCGGCAGAAACGTAGAGTATGTTCGCAACCAAAATAACTGCTAGGAATTTCCCGTAGGAGGAAAATGCAGAATAAAGAGTGCTACCAGTAAGACGCTCGCCTAAACTTTCCTTGGGAATGGAACTCAGAATTGTTGTGATAAACGCTACCAAGGCGACACATGCAAGAACACCATATACAGAATTGTAGTGAAAATCGCGGTTGAAAAGCAAGCCCGAGTAGATCGGGGCAACCATGACACCTGCGGAAAAGAAACCGTAATGGATATTTAGATCCCGTGCTGTACCACCGTTGCCGGCGCGTGTGATGATCATACCGGTGAGAGGAACGATAACATTCCCGGCAGCACCGAATAGAAAGAACGAAATTCTTAGACCTATAGTATAGCCTGGAACGAGGGCTATATACAACGCTGCAAGGCACTGCGCCATAGCTGCACCTGCGAGAAGTATACGAGCTTTGGAAGTGGTGAGGGCGAGGAGTATGATTCCACCATAACTCCCCAGGAATTGTAAAAAGGGAAGTGTGGAAGCTTCAGTTTTTGTTAATTCGTAAAGCTCGGTTAGATCAGGCAAAGCGGCACCGATGAGACTAAAGGTAAGGCCAGTGGTAAAGATGAGCAGAAAAAAGGCGTAACGATATCCGAGGGACAAATTGCCGGTCGGGGTCGAAGCGTTTACTTCATTCATTTAGAAGCGCATCCTCTCTTCTATAACGAGGACCTACTGTGTTTGATAAGGTTTAAATACTTCGAGATTCACAAAATTACGCAAAAATAGCTTCGTAAGTCCCCGAATTAACTATGAAATAATTATAAACTTTTTACGACCACAAAGGTCATCATTTGCATAAACATGCTACCCAGAACTGGACATTCCGTCAAGAGTGTAGTTATAGTAACGTTTCCTGAGCGTTTCCGAAAAACGTAAAGGTATATCTCACGCCTGGTGTTTCTTCTCTAAGTGATGTGTAAGCAAATAACAACAAGAAGGCGAGCCTGATGGTATCCGACCATCAACCTTAGATCGCATGTTTGATTCGTACCGGTATTAGGCGTGAATATTCATGTCCCTTAGTCCCGCTCACTGGTCATAGCCATCGGTTCTGGTTTATGATGGAGTGTACAACATCGTCCTATAATGGGGGTGGGTCCCCCCCCTGAGCGGGTTGGCTTCAAGGGTAGCTTGGTCAGGAGTGGGTGTGTGTGGAGAGGCGTACCCCACTATTTAGACTTTGGTTGGCTTGCTTACCCCATGTTAGCTTGTTGTAACATTAAGGTGTATTGATGCTATGATAGGTTAGTGGCTTATCGTGGGATAGGATGAGTTGACACTCGGGGATATTTGTCATTTTCTTTTTTCCGCGCGGATCAGTCTGGAACACA
>CAYFYU010000176.1:0-5980 GCA_964347455.1 uncultured Spirochaetota bacterium
GTTACAGGCGATATCGGCTGCTATACGCTCGGTGCGCTTCCACCTTTTACCTCTATGGACACCTGCGTTGACATGGGGGCAAGCATCACCATCGCACAGGGAATCGAGTTAGTACAGGGAAATGATGGTGCTCAGGGCAAACGGAAAACCAAGAACACAGTTGCAGTACTCGGTGATTCCACTTTCGCCCATTCAGGTCTACCCGGCCTTCTGAATGCAGCCTACAGCAAGCGACTCTCACTCATCATTGTGCTCGATAACGGCACCACAGCGATGACCGGCATGCAGCCCAATCCTCTTTCCGGCGAGCGAATAAATGGCGAAGAAACCGTCGTGTTGGACTATGTGAAGCTTGCTGAAGCGGTCGGCATGACCAGGGACAATGTACGGATAGTCGATGCGTACAAACCGAAGGATATCGAAGAGGCAATAAACACCCTTGTACAGACGGATAGTCTGTCTCTGCTCGTTGTTCAGGGGCTCTGCGTAATCCTGAGAAAGCGGCGGCAGAGGGGAGCCTGAAGGGTGGAAAAATCTGTGTACAATATACTCATGGTCGGCGTTGGAGGACAGGGAATCATTGTTGCCAGTGATATTCTCACACTGGCAGCAATGTTTTCGGGCTATGATGCAAAAAAGAGCGAGATTCACGGCATGAGCCAGCGTGGTGGTTCCGTATTCGCCCATATACGGTTTGGTGAAAAGGTCTTTTCTCCAACCATATCCGAGGGGGAAGCCGACATACTCTTTTCACTCGAGGAAATGGAAACGATCCGATGGCTTAACTATGCGAGGGCCGAGAGCCTCGTCATAACACTGCGTACAAAGATAAAACCGGCAATGGTCGAGGAGTATCCCCAAGGTGTCGAGGAAGAGCTTCGAAAGCAATGCAAAAACTTACAGTTCCTCGATCCCGACAAACTGCGCCGAGATATAGGAAACGTCAAATTCTTCAATGTCGCACTTCTTGGGGTGCTTTCATCCCATCTCGATTTCAAGGATGAGGCATGGAGAGAGGCAATCGAGGAAAGGGTTCCAGAGGGGTTTTTCAAAGAGAACTGGGATGCCTTCCGTATAGGCATGAAATACGCATAAGTGGTTGACCTTACCCTGCCTCTATGCTTCGGAGGATTGAGAAAATCTATAAAAGCTAATGGATTGACCAAGGATCTTATAATGGCCATATCGCAAAAAATAAGTGACATGATGGAACGTTCATCCTGGATAAGAAAGATGTTCGAAGAAGGAAGCAGGCTCAAGAAAGAGTATGGAGATGAAAAGGTCTGCGATTTCAGTCTTGGCAATCCAAATATTGATCCTCCTCTGGAATTCAAAGACACACTGGTCAGGATTCTGCATGAGGATATTCCGGGAAAGCACGGCTACATGTCGAACGCCGGACTTGCCACGGTCCGGGAAAGAATAGCAGAATACATTTCCGACGAACAGAAAACGCATGCCAGAGGAAACCACATCGTACTGACCTGCGGGGCAGGCGGGGGTTTAAATGTTGTATTGAAGACTATACTCAATCCTGGTGATATGCTTATTGGCAGTGTTCCCTACTTCATCGAATACAGATTTTATGCTGATAACCACGGGGGAGTTTTCGACTCAGCACCGTGCAGAGAAAACTTCGAACCTGACATCGATGCCCTTGCCGGCAAGATTACCGAAAAAACTGCTGCCCTTATCATCAACTCACCAAACAATCCGTCGGGACATATCTATTCACAAGAGAGCCTGTCCCGTCTTGGTGAAATGCTAGAAGAGAAGAGCAACCGGATTGGCAGGACTATATATCTCATAAGCGATGAGCCCTACCGGAAGATCGTGTATGACGGGAATGTGGTACCACCCATCTTTCCATGTTATAAAAACAGCATCGTCGTATCATCCTATTCAAAGGATCTGTCCATTCCAGGCGAACGGATCGGTTTCCTTGCAGTGAACCCCAATGCAGAAGACTGTGATGAGCTGATTAACGGCATGATCCTCTGCAACCGTATTCTCGGATTTGTGAACGCTCCCTCGCTCATGCAGCGGGCTGTACAGCATCTACAGGGGATAAGCGTCGACGTTCATATTTACCAGCGTAAACGGGACCTTCTCTGCGACGGATTGGCAAAACTCGGGTACGAGTTCATCAGGCCAAAAGGCACGTTCTATCTGCTGCCCAAGGCTCCTGGTGGAGACGATTCAAGGTTTGTTCAGATCCTTCAAAAGCAGCTTGTACTGACCGTTCCCGGCGGGGGATTCGGCATCCCCGGATACTTTCGTATTGCCTTTTGTGTGGATGATGGTGTCATCGAACGTTCCATGAAAGGGTTTGAAACAGCAATAGATGCGGTCAAGAAAAAAAGGTAAACCACAGATGGCGAGGCAATCTCTCAGGGCATCTCAATCCAAAAAAATCGATAACATACTGGTGAAAGCATACAATGACAACAGGACAAGGCTCTACGAGCATGAAGTCTATGAAATCCTATCAGAGCTAGACATCCTAACCCCAACCCATCTCTTCGTCACCGACGAGGAAGATATAACGAACAGCACCCTCAGTGTTTTCAGTACCGATAAAATTGTTCTGAAGATTGTATCGCGGGACATCGTTCACAAGCATAAATCGGGTGGTGTCAAAGCCGTCATTAAGGACCTCGACTTCGTCAGGTACTCCTTCCGAAACATGAAAAAAAATTTCGAAAAGGGCAAAGGACGAACGGTCGGTATACTCCTCGTCGAGTATATCGACTATTCAAAGGACCTGGGGAATGAAATCCTCCTCGGCTTCAGCGAGAGCGAGGCTTTTGGGCCCGTCATTTCATTCAGCAAGGGGGGAACCGATGCCGAGCACTTTGCATCTTATTACTCAGCTCCTAATCTGATACTTCCCCCTATAAACCGCGATTGGGCCTCTGCACTGCAATCATCGACGATGATCCAGAAGAAGTACATAGAGGAGGAGAAACAGCACTACATAACCTTGATCGTCGATACGGAGGTGAAATTCAGTGATCTATCCACCTGTTTCTCCAACTTCTTCGATTCACCAAGCCGTTTTGCACTGAAAGAGTTTGAAATTAATCCCTTTGTATTCGACTACGATGGAAATTTTATTGCTATTGACGGTTTTGCAACCTTCGAAAAGAAGGAAAAAAAAGCGCCGGACCTGCAGGTCAGGCCGAAGCACACCCTCAAATCCCTTTTTGAACCCCGAGGTATTGCCGTTGTAGGAACGAGTACTCTGGACAACACAAAAGCGGGAAACATCATTCTTAAAAACCTCATCGGTATGCAGCGGGATGACCTCTACTGCGTCAATATAAAAGGGGGTTCGCTTACGGTTGCGGGCAGGACCTTCCAGGTATACCGGTCGGTTCGTGACATTAAAAATAAGGTTGACCTTGCCATCATTACGGTGCCTGCTGAGGCGATTGTATCCATAATCGAGGACTGCGCTCATAAAGAGGTCAAAGCAATCATACTCATACCAGGTGGCTTCAGTGAGATTCAAAAAAACAGGGAGATCGAGGAGAAAATTCTCGAGATCGCCCGTAAAAAGGGAATTCGGATAGTGGGACCGAACTGTCTCGGTATCCTCTATGCAGGTGCTGGTGGGGTAAAGGGTTTAAACTCATTTTTTGTTCCGGAGGAAAAGTTCAGCGTCAATCTCGAAAAGGAAAAGAAGGTAGCCATACTGAGTCAGAGCGGTGCCCTTGGAATAACAGAAATTTACAACCTGCGAAACGCAATATCACCAAAGGTCATCGTCAGCTACGGTAATCAGCTCGACGTCGACCCTTCCGACCTCGTACAGTACTTTGAGGACGATCCTATGGTTGATGTCATCGGGCTCTATATCGAGGGATTCCTGAAAGGGGCAGGTCGTAAGTTTTTCAACACCACAGCGCAAAGCGCAAAGCCGATAATAGTTTACAAAGCCGGACGAACGGAAGAAGGAAAAAAGGCCGCTCAGTCCCACACGGCGAGCATTGCAGGTGAATACGAGGTAGCGCGGGCAGCGATGAAACAGGCAGGCCTTATTGTTGCTGATTCTATGATAGACCATGGCGATTTCATCAAAACCTTTGCGCTGCTCCATGACTTCACGGTCACAGGAAACAGGGTGGCGGTAATTGCCAATGCAGGTTATGAAAAGACCTACGCTGCCGACAATCTCGGTGATCTTGTACTTGCCGACCTTGACACGCCGACCATTCGTAAGCTGAAAAAAATCATACCGCCCTACGTTGGTGCTGAACCCCTTCTCGACCTCACGGCTATGGCCTCTGATGAGATGTTTGAGGAATGCATTAACATTTTCCTCGCTTCAGACAGGATCGATGCACTCTGCATATCAATCGTACCGCAGGCACAGGTGATCCACACGACAGATGAAGAGATCGATCACTACAAGGCTAATATAGCGGCACAAATCGTCAGCACAGTACAGCGCTGGGGCAAGCCCACGGTCGTATCAGTCAATGTCGCGTCGGGAGCAGACGCGGCGTACAACAAGTTCGGTCAGGTAATGGATTCAGGGGGTGTACCCACGTTTCTTACCGCCGAACGTGCGATGACCTGTCTAAACGAATTCATCCATTATAAGCTTATACGGGAAAAAAACGTATTCAGTGAATGGTTAAAATAAGGGAGGAATCGAGATGAAAATTGACAGTGTTGATCTGAGAATCGTCGAAATTCTTTCGGAAAACGGACGAATACCCAACAACGAGATTGCGGCTCGACTCTCCATATCCGAGGGAACCGTTAGAAACCGGATCAAGAAACTAACCGATAACAATATCCTGAAAGTCCGGGGATTGACCAACCCCGATGAAGGAACCCAAAAACAGCTCATCTATATACTGGTAACGCTTGAAATAACCAAACGTTGGAAGGAAACCGCGGAAAGGGTGTCGAAACTTCCGAACGTGCGGTCTGCATCCATGGTAACGGGTCGCTTCGATCTCATCGTTGAGCTCTTCATCGAACCTCACAACCTCATAAATTTTCTTACCGATGATCTGTCAGGCGTTGGTGATATATCGTCCACCGAGAGTCTTGTCACAATAAAAAATTTCAAAAAGTGGGTATAGGGTTGATATTACCCGAATTGAAAGGTGAGATAACCCAGGACGATAAAATTCTCGATCGGTACAGCACTGACATGAGCGGCTATCATGTCCGTCCCCGACTGGTGGCGTTGCCTGAGGAAGAAAAGGACATCGAAAGGCTTGTTGAATTTTCGTTGAGAACCCGTACCCCACTCACCTCGCGGGGCGCGGGATCCAATCTATCCGGTTCAGCTGTTGGCTCAGGCATCGTTGTTGTTTTTAAGCGAATGAACAGGATTCTTTGGGCCAAAGGAAAACGTGTCAGGGTAGAGCCAGGTGTGGTCTATGAGAAACTGAATCGGGAAATGTCCTCCCGTGGTTTATCGCTTCGATACGATGTGAGCTCAGGGGGGTTCAGTACCATCGGGGGAAACGTGGCTACCAAGGCAGGGGGACTCCGCAGTATCAAATACGGTAACGTGGACGCCTCGATAAGGAACATCAGATTTTTTAATCCAGTATATGGAATGGTAAACACGAGGGAACGGCTTCCTCCGGGACTCGAACGGGATATTTCCAATCTCACGGAAAAATTACACTCCGATGGACGATCGTTGGAGATATTTCTTAAGAGGAAGAATTTAAAATCAAGTAGCGGGTATAATCTCAGAGCATTGATCGAGCACGATGATCCCAGAATGGTTCTTACCCATTTGATGGCAGGTTCGGTGGGCACTCTGGGGATTTTTTCTGAGCTTGAAATGGGGCTGGTTTCGATTCCGGAAGAACGCGTTCTCATTACGGCCTTCTTCCGTGACATTGTCGAAGCATGCCAAACTACGCACGGCATCGTCGATCGTCTGCACGGTATGTTCGCCTTCGGGATTTGGGACGCCCGGCGGCGCCGGCTCCTGCTGGCCCGG
>CAYFYU010000177.1:0-3402 GCA_964347455.1 uncultured Spirochaetota bacterium
GGAACAGCTGACCATTACAACAAAACAACAGATGCAGGTATACGAAATCGTGGTAAATATACTATTGAAGAAGCCTGGTATGATAGAGATGACAATATTTGGTATAAAGCAACATATGTAGTAATTGGAGAATATGGTAGTGGTTATGCACTCGGAAAATTAAGCAACGATGCAACAATTTGGGAAGCTGTGTATTCTAGAGTTAAATATCCAGAGGAGCTTGATCCCAACCGTAATTATTATATCCGTTACCGCCAGTAGAATGTCTTGATACATCCCGCATCAGCTCTGCATCTGGTTTGTGCATCCTTGTAAAAACAAACCAGGTCCTGTTTAATAAGAAATGAAGAAAGTGATTAGAGTGAGTTAGAGGCAACGAACGATCTTTGACAACTGATAGAAATGTCCAAAGCGGATGTATTTGGCATTGGAATGGGATTGGAAAACCCTTTTTCCGCTCGGTCACGGTGAAACGCGCGTAGAGTTTCCCTGTTCCCTCGCTTCAGGGTTTTCCTTTCTATCATGCACTCACCACCAAGGGTGGCTACAGAGCAGTTGCGATACTGATGAGGCGGTTCCACTTTTCGATGGGATTTGAAGTGTGCAGGCCATCCAGTAAGAGTGGGGGCTGGTCGTTATAGAGTTGATGGGGACGGAAGTAATTGTAGTCGACTGCTCTGAGGATATTGTGAGCGATAGCACCCTTGATAGTGCCGAAACCCCGTGTATCGTAGTAGGCTGGTTTTGCAGTTCCGAAGTAGCGTTCAATAATGTTTTTGAACCGTCGGTAGGGGTTAGGGGTACGTAGTGGATCTTTAAGACCTTTGACGGGGAAGCTTTTGAGGGTGAAGGGGAAGAGTTTGGATTGGTTAATGAGCTGGATGGCGAGGAAGTAGGGAGCGTAGTAATCATGGACGATAGAGAGCTGAGGAGGTGGGTATTTGATACGTCTGAGGGCCCCGAGGAGTGCGGTTGTGGCGGCTTTGACGTTACGTTTCGGGGAGAAGTGGGGAGCGACGAGGTAGCGGTTTACTGCATCGAGGGTGGCGTAGTAGTAACCCCAGCAGCCGGCGTATCGTTCATAGGTTTCATCGATGACGAGGATATCTGAAGTGGAGATGGGTATGTTGCAGACGAGAGGCCCAAAGAGTGAGGCTGCAGAGCGGGTCCAGGTGTAGATGGTGGAATGTGAGATAGGTATCCCGAGGAGGTCTTTGAAGAACTGGGCGGTCATACGGTAGGGAAGTCCGTAGTTGACGTTCATGGTGAAGGCGAGTCCCACGACACTTGAGGCGTAGTGGGTACGGGAGAGGTCGACGAGAGGTTTTCCTGGGGAGGCGAGCTGGAGTTTATAGACGTCGAAGAAATAGTCACGGTAGACGTAGTGGTGGTCATGATGCAGGAGGTAGGGGCATTTGTGGTTTTGGCATTTATATTTATCGAACTCACGTCGGGTGATCCAGAGTTTGAGGGTGTACTGGCAAAAGGGACAGAGGAACACGGGGGATTGTTTTGCCTGATCTTTCAGCCACTGGCGAGAGCATATTTTGCAGCGATATTTTTGGATGGTCTTGTGGTTTTGTTTCGAGTAGACGGGGGCATTGGAGTAAATAAAGGAATAGGGAGCGAGGCAGGAGGGGCAGGTGAGATTCTTCGGGATGGGCTTCTGATGTTTGATAGGTTTGATGATATGGCCTTTGGTGAGTTCGCGTTTAAGGATATCGAGGTAATAGGGTGGGGAGTATTTTTCGGCTGGGGGGAGATCATCTTCGATACACTCGTTTGAGTAACGGGGGGGAGATGAGCGAAAGTTAGAGAGCAGTTTACGGCTCAGAGTGGTGGAGATAGTATCGGGTTTCCCCAGGTCGAAGGAAAGGATTTTGAGAACGAAGTAATAGAGGAAATGCAGGATAAGGAACTTAATAAAATGATGAAAAAGGCCAGTGATATACATGAGACATCTCCTTATAAGGGAGGGTGGTGTCTTGATTTTCCTAATTATAGGTATATCACTGGCTTATAGCAATAATGCATAAAAATTTATGTTCAAATTAAACAGCACAATCTATTTCGAGGGGGCTAGAAAATGAAAACCAGAACGTTGGTATCAATCCTGATTCTTATTTTAACTGTACTGATTATTGCTGGAAGTTATGCGACTGCGGAAAACGAGCATAAAGAAAAGGCACAAAGGGTGTTTGTGAAAAACAGGGAGATCAAAATACCGACTGGAGAGGTTAATGACGGAAATGCACACTTCTACTACACTAAACGGGATCATACAAAGATCGTATTTTTTCTACTTATGAGCGACGACGAAGTGATCCATGCTGCCTTTGATGCCTGCAAGACGGGTGCCTGTGGTCGTCCTCGGAGCAGATACAGTCAGGATGGTGATTATATGGTCTGCTACGCTTGTGGTGAGCGAGTCCATGAGGCAAATATCAATGTCAACAAGGGGGGGTGCCCTATACCAGCGCCATTAAATCGGGCCTACGATGCAGATTATGTCACTATCACACTCACCGATCTTGATCAGGGAAAACTGCTGTTTGTGGAATAGAGGATAGCCATGTCAGGTATCTTATCTATTACCGCCAGTAGAAAGTCTTGATACTTCCCGCATCAGCTCTGAATCTTGGAAGGCAGACGTGGTGAAATCGATATAGAGGAGGCATGATGCATTTATCTAAAGAATGCTACTTGATTAAACCTGGGTTCATTTCCTTTACGAATCATATCGGCAAAAGGTAAAATAGAAAATTTCTAAATAGGAGATTTTAACAATTAACAGGATTCAAGCATTTCAACAGAAAGTCGATTCTCTACGCCAAAAACTAAAAATCCCTGGTTTGTCTGTAGCCATTCTTGAAGGGCAGCAAGTTATGTTTGCGAATGGTTTTGGCTACGCTAATATCAAGAAGAAAACACCTGCAACAAAGAACACACCATACCATATAGCCTCGCTTACAAAACCCTTTGCGGCAGTAGTTTTGATGAAATTAGTCGAGGAGGGTAAACTTGACCTGGAAGATGAGATGGCAGATATCTTAAAGGATACGCCTTTCCCATTCTCCGGAAGCACCGTTCATGGCTACGTTAATGTATGCGAAAAAATAAGAGAAATTGGGAAAGATACCTCATTGCCATTTACAGAATTATTTCAGGATTACCGCTTTGATACTGAAAAGATTACCGTAAGGCATCATCTGACGCATACATCGCAGGGTGTGCCAGGCGAAGTCTACCGATACGATGGATTTTTATATGGGATGCTATCATTAGTTGCGGAGGAAGTATCAGGAAAGAGTTTTGCCGAACTACTTGTCAACAATATCATTAGACCAGTTAAGATGACCAGAACAGTCCCAAACATAAGCGACAGGCACCGCGATGCAGTCT
>CAYFYU010000177.1:3412-4137 GCA_964347455.1 uncultured Spirochaetota bacterium
CCGCTCCTCGGCACGAAGGACGCCAAGGAAGGTATGAAGGCCTTCAAAGAGAAGGGACTAAAGGTTTCTGAACGTTTAAATGCGGGGAGCGGTATGATATCGACAGCACTTGACCTGGCAAAGTTTGGCGTAGCAATGGATAGAGACCTGATTATTTCGAAAGAGTCGAAAGAAGCAATGTTTAGCCCGACAATTTCTAATAGCGGTCAACCTTTGCCATACGGAATGGGCTGGTTCGTCCAAGAACATAGGGGATTTAAGATTGTCTGGCATTATGGCAACGCGCCAGATGCCTATTCATCCTTGATGTTGAAAGTGCTTGAGGAGGAAGTAACGCTGATTCTTTTAGCAAACAGCGATGGGGCAAGCGCATCACTCAAACTTGGAGAGGGGAATGTGCTCAAGTCACCCTTTGCGGCTATGTTTTTCAACTTGTTCACAAGTATGAAAGTATAATTAGAACTGATGGCATAATCTCTTACAAGAATGGCGACAACTACGTCTAAATCGGTGTAATCGGCTCGGACCTTCAAATACTTGCACCAATCTGCTATATATCCCCCCTTGCACTATTTCCTCTGATTGTTATGATAATTGTACGTGCTTCATACTTGCAGTTCACTCAATCGTTAACGAAGATATTATCAAATGGAAATTGAGTACAAGATGAATGATGTGGTGACAGCCGAAGAAATGCAACGGCTCGAGGTATTCGTACGGCCGAT
>CAYFYU010000177.1:4147-5413 GCA_964347455.1 uncultured Spirochaetota bacterium
TCATTAGCTGTCGTCTTCGGGAAAGACCATCTGTCCGCCCTTTATAACCGTACGAAGGTTATTCAGCGCCTGAATGTCCGAAAGTGGATCGCCATCGACAATTATGATATCTGTAAGTTTACCGACCTCGAGTGTGCCTAGCTCATTAGTGAGGTTGAGCATTCGAGCCGCGTTTGCGGTAGCGGCGACGATGATCTCCATTGGTGTCATTCCGTAATCGACCATGGCTAAAATTTCCACTATGGTACTAAGACCTGATCTACCATCAGAGCCAATAACGATGATGCCACCGCCATCCAGGAAACGCCGTACGCTTTCGCGTCTGACATGGACATGACCAGATGTCGTTACAACTGGGACATTCTGTGACACGATTTCTTGAATCAGTTCGTCGGAAAGCTCACGTTCACCTTCAGGCCAATGAGCGAGAGAATTCACTCCAAACCTCAGAGCACGCCGTGCTTCGGTCTGAACGGTAACATGGGCGGTTACCCATGTTCCTTCGCGAGACGCCACCTGGACAACAGCTCGAATCTGTTCGTCGCTTAATACCGGGCCCGAGCCATTACCCAACATAAGCTTGAGTCCATCAGCGCCTTGACTCAGAAGTCGTTGGGCAAGTTGTGTCGCTTCGTTGACTGACTCAACTGCTATCGCTTGCCATGCGCAACACGTGAATATCCAGCTGCCAGGGACAGCTATAATAGGACCAGTTAACAGGATGTTGGGAACAGAGTTGCCCAACACCGCGAGCTCGTATCGAAGCTGTTTGATAGATAAATCCCCCCGCCCATACGGGGAGCCCACATCCACGATGGTTGTGACGCCATACCTTAGCCACAGCGGAAGACTATACTCGATCGTTCCCCCCAAGGCATGAGTGTGACTATCAATGAGGCCTGGCATGACCGTTCCACCCGCAGCGTCGATGAGCCGACTGCGTGCCGGGATGTCAAAGTTGTGCGCTGCGCCAACGAAGACGATCCGTTCGCCTCGAAACGCGACGATGCCATTGTGAATAGGCGTAGCACCCGTGCCATCGATCACAGAACCACCGTGAATGACAGTCATCTGACCATCAGCGAACAAAAACCACGCGTTAAGCACCACAAACAGAGCAAGCAACGCAACCGTACGCGCTCTCATTCCGAACCCCCTCTCAAATTGATATGAGTTTTTATCAATCGAGATTCGCAAATATACGCAAAAAAGTCAGCCTTCTCATAAACATGCTATCCAGAACGATAAATACTGTCAAGAATAAAG
>CAYFYU010000177.1:5482-5952 GCA_964347455.1 uncultured Spirochaetota bacterium
CTAGTAATTGATTTGACAAAAATAATAAGAATAATAAAATATTTAAATCTAGTAGGATAACGTTTACTCAATAACGTTCTTTCATAACGAAAGCTAGTAAGTATAGTACGCATCCACATCTCAGCAAATTGACCTTATCGTCGTAAGTAGTATTAATTCAACATAGTCTGAGATTTTGCTCACCCCATTTTGCCACCAGCACCTCTTGCTTATTTATCCCATTAAGCAGTATAAGGTCAATGAAAACACCTCCAGGAATATTTTGCAGGAAGATTTGTAAAAAACAGTTATAGAGCATATTGTATTGCATCTTTTGTCTTGGCACCCGTTTAGTTATTGACCCTAAAAAGGAGGAAGCTGAACAATGAAAATTAAAATGTTAATTTCTGCATTTTTTCTAATCGCTTTTGGTTTAATTGTCATTAGCAGTTGTGCCACTAGTAGAAAAGCGGTATCAGGCACTGAATGGG
>CAYFYU010000178.1:0-2261 GCA_964347455.1 uncultured Spirochaetota bacterium
GCAATGATTCGCACATCCACCTTTATCGCTTTACTGCTTCCCACTCGTTCAAAGGTGTGATCCTGGAGTACCCGTAATATTTTTGCCTGTGTCACCTGGCTCATATCACCGATCTCATCGAGAAAGATTGTTCCTCCATCCGCTTGCTCGAACCTGCCGATACGCTGCTTGTCAGCTCCAGTAAATGCCCCTTTTTCATGGCCAAAGAGTTCGCTCTCCAGAAGCTGTTCGGGCAGGGCAGCAAAGTTTACCCGCACGAATGCCCGTGCTGCCCGTAGGCTGTTGTAGTGGATGGCACCTGCTATGAGCTCCTTTCCCGTACCGGTCTCACCGGTGAGCAGCACAGTTGAACTGCTCTTCGCTACTTTTTCTACCATGGCAAATATTTTTTTAATCTCGGGACTTTCACCAATGAAGTTTTCTGTTCTGTAAATGAGTTTTCGCTCATGACGCAGATGGTCCGCTTCCTGCTGGATCCTCCGTATATCTATGTTTCGCTGTATTTTTGTGCTGAGCTCGCTCGTGCTGAATGGCTTCTGAATAAAGTCAAAAGCGCCTTTATCCAGAGCATTAACCGCTTCGTCTATTTTTTCATCTTCAGTGATAATTATTGTTATGGTGTTTCTGTTGATTTTTTTCACCTTTTGTGTGATATCGACTACCTTTATGTATGCCATCGATGAATCAATTAGAACAATATCAAATATTAATCTATCGAGGAGATCGAATACATCATTCCTACCCTTTGCGATTTCCAGAACTAGTCCGGTTTTTGTGGTGAAATGAGAAACCTGTTTTTGCAGATCGCTGTCGGTGCTCAATAACAGGAGGCTGTTCATACCCTAACCTTAATCGAAATTACATCGGTTTGCAACTCATTGGGCTCGGAAGCATTTTATAGGGGGAGGAGAAAGTTATTTCAAGAAGTGGTACTTGTCTTGATTTTAAAGGGCATTGCCTATAAAATTTAAAGAGGAAAAATGTCACCGTAAGACTGAAATATCGGGTGCTTCCATGCCGAAAGTGGGAATAGATGTAGCGTATGCAGGTAAAGATGATGAGATTTCAATAGTGACAGTAAGCGGCTATATCGATGCAACAACGGCTCCTGCGCTAAGTAAGACCATAACTGAACAGATAAATAGGAGTAAGTTTAAAATTATAGTGAATCTGGCGAAGGTGGATTATATTAGCAGCACCGGCTGGGGGGCGTTTATTGGAGACTTACGATTTCTTCGGGAAAATGGAGGAGACCTGATCCTGACCGAAATGCAGTCAAGCGTTCGAGAAGTTTTTGATATGATGGAGTTTTCCAAAGTATTAAAGTCTTTTGATTCGGTAGATAGAGCTCGGGATTATTTCTTAAAGGAGGGAGAACCAGCCAGCTTCAGAGCTCCAATTTTAAAGCCCGAAGAAGAGATAGTTCAAACTGATGAGACTCGTTTGACTCTTACGAGCGAAGAGGATAGTATTTCACGGGATACCACTGCCCGATACTCAATTGGTTCGTATAAGAACGAGTATTTGAATAGAGGTCAGTATGATCTGGGGAAAACTATCCTGAAGATAGTATCAGAAAAACCTTATCTCAAGGTGCGGGAGATAACCAAAATCCTTGAAAATCCGGAGTTTGGTGGAATTAAACAAAAACGACGGACAGTGCTGAAAGAACTGAAAAAAATGGATTTAGAAACTCAAAATAAGCGTTACGAATTCGCATTTAGAAGCAGAGTTTTTGAAGAGTAGGGACATCTCGGATCTATTTAAATCTTTTCCAGCGTGGGTGTGTGATGCCGAATCGTTTAATCTTGTAGTTGAGAACACGTTGCGACAAATTGAGAAGCTTGGCTGCATCCTTCTGTACGTAGTCACACATTTTGAGAGCTTTGATAACAAGATGTCTTTCAACCTCTTCGAGGTTTATCCCGCTCAGTGGAAGGGGAATATTATCATAGTTCCACTCCACGAGATCCTGCCCCAGGCGTTTAATTGCCAGAGGATGTATCTCTTTAATCTTTTTTTTCAGGTCACCGCAGAATCTCTTCAGGAAAAAGTAAATCAGAAGTAAGATATCACCATGACGTTCTCTGAGGGGCGGCAGGTTTATGTTAACCACATTGAGCCTGTAGTAAAGATCATCTCTGAATCGTCCCTCCTCGATTTCGTGAGTGAGTTCTTTATTGGTAGCCGATATAATGCGAACGTCTATCTTGATTGTTCTGTTGTTTCCCAACCTTTGAAATTCCTTTGATTCCAGGACT
>CAYFYU010000178.1:2271-5853 GCA_964347455.1 uncultured Spirochaetota bacterium
CTGAGTAGCCAAACTCATATCTCCAACTTCATCCAGAAAGATGGTTCCTCCGTCAGCCTGTTCGAATCGCCCAATTCGCTGTCGTTCCGCCCCTGTAAATGCACCTTTCTCATGCCCGAATAGCTCGCTCTCCAGGAGCTCTTGTGGAAGGGCGGCACAGTTTACCTTTACAAATGCTCTTTCTGACCGTTGACTGTTGTAGTGAATGGCACCGGCTACAAGTTCTTTACCCGTTCCCGTTTCACCGGTCAGCATTACCGAAGAGTTGCTCCCTGCAACCTTATCCACCATTTCGAATACCTGCTTGATTTGCGGACTTTCCCCAATGAAATTTTCCGCCTTATAAATAATGTTTCGCTCGCCCCGCAGGCTATCAGCTTCCTGTCTCAGCCGTTTTAACTCTATTGCCTTCTCTACCTTGATTTCCAGTTCAGGAATACTGTAGGGTTTTCGTATAATATCGAATGCTCCCTTGTGCACCGCTTGAATTGCTTTCTTTAGTGATTCATTTTTTGCGGCAACAATAATCATCGTATTTTCGTTTTTATGCTTACCGGAATTTATCAGCTCATTCAATGAGCCTCCAGAAATACTCATGTCACTGATAATAACATCGTATAGATTTTCTTTGATTAATCCGGAAGCAGTGTTGAAATCTGAGGCTTCTTCCATCGCATAACCATTTTTTTGCAGGAAATCCAAAACTTCAGTTCGTAAATTTTTATCGTTATCAATGATTAGTATATTGTTCATATGTTCAGCCTCCGTTTTAAGCATACCATGATACTCCTAAAAATCAATGGTAATACTTATACATAATATATTATTTGGAGACTTTTTACATAAATGTGAAACCGATTAATTATTACATCTTTAACCGGTCTCTCACGCTCATAGTGTAGGCAATTGCAGGAACTTGATTCTCTCAGATGTCAGTAACGTAGCAATACGCTCGAAAAGCTCATTTACGAACGATGTTGAAAAATATTCTTGTTGCGATATATTTATACACAAAATTGCTAGAAAAGTCAATACAACAAATTAAAAAAAAGCCGTATGAATTATTTTGCCTTTAACGTAAAAACAGGGAGTGAAAACAAATATTTGCAGTGTGCCCAACGTGCGCTCAACGGTAATGATGTCACCCTGTTATGGCCGAGGAGAAACCTGAGAATCCGGAGAAAGGGGAGGTGGTTTGATAAACTTGCCCCCATATTCCCTGGCTATCTCTTTTTAAGAACCGAGATGGTTTCAAACGACTTGTTTCTCAGGCTCAGGCGATGCCCCGGGTTTTCGAGATTTCTTCCGAATAACCAATCGATTACACCGCTCAATGCTGGTGATAGAAAAATATTAACCCATTTCCTGAAGTTTGGGGAAATTGTTGATAAATCGGTAGTCGTTTTCGATAAGAATGACCGAATTCGCGTGGTATCGGGACCGCTGATTGGTATGGAGGGTTCAATTGTCAAGGTTGACAAGAGAAAGGGAAGGGTGAAGGTGAAGCTCGACATCTGTACCAACTCCTTTCTTATCGATTTCGGGTTTGAACATCTTGACCAAATTCATGAAAAATGATACTATGCCACACCTTTGATAGTTGCATTTAATTTTATCTGAATTATTGACTATAATTCAGTAATCGAGTACAATAGTAGGTATTCATTGTTATTTTCTTCAGAGACATATATAAAAGATAGGATCTAAATACTCTCAGGATAGAGAATGCACGGTATAGATGTAAAAGTCTCATACGTTGGGGATGAAAAAGAGGTAGCCATAATCGATATAAACGGGTATATCGATACAACCACCGCCCCGGAAGTGAGCAGGGTACTAGAAGAGCAGCTTGCGATGAAGAAATTTAAAATCATTGTCAATCTCGAGCAGGTGCCCTATATCAGCAGTGTTGGGTGGGGAACATTCGTTAGTGAGTTAAAGGATATCAGGGATAATAACGGCGATCTTGTTCTTGCAAATATGACCTACGATATTTATAACATATTCGAGCTGATGGAGTTTTCGTCAATATTAAACTCCTTTACAGGTGTCGATTCTGCGGTCTCCTACTTTCTCGGAACGGAGGCGGTTAAAACTCAGGCTGATGTGCTAAAGGAATTTGTAAAAACGGAGCAAAAAACACGCAGCGGTGAATCATCGAAAGAAGTACAGGAATCGCCAATCGATACATCTTCCCCAAAGGTGCAGGAATCACCAATCGACAATGAATTACCAAAGGTAAAAGGATCACCGTCTGCTCAAACACCCTTAAAGGCCCAAGCTGGCTCGTCCTCACAGTCATCCTCGTTTTCAGGAACAAAGGAGAATAAAAAACCTCCTTCTTCTGATGAAAAGCCATCGTCAATGCTCTTCTCTCTTGGGAAGGCTAGCTACGATATCAATGAGCTTTTATCAGCCACCCATACACAACTTGGGAGAAATATCTTACGGGTGATTATAGACAAGCCTTACTACGATGTACGGGACATCGCAAAAGCTCTCAGTTTTTCACAGTACGGTGGCATAAAAGTGAGGCGGGGTGTTGTAAAGAGGGAGTTGAAATACATGGGGCTCGATGACCGACAGAAGAGATACGAGCTCGCTCTGAAAACACGCTCCAAATAAATCCTTGATTCCAACCCTGTTTATTATTTAATGCTCTCCTTGATTCGCTTGATATGACCTCGCCCCATTCCCTTCACTTCACAGCCCAATTCCAGGTACCGTCGAATTCTTTTATCATCGAGTATGCAGAAGCAGTCTACTATTGCAAAGGGTGACCCGACCGCTTTGAAAACTTTGTCCGGATCCAGCTCACGGTAGAGGTTATGCGGCACCGCAAGGACAATTGCTTCAACCCCTTTCATGGCTTTCCACATATCCTTCTCAATTTTTAGGTCCTGAAGTTTTTCCTGACGGTGAAAAAACCGTGACCAGCTGTGTTTCGGGTCGGGATACTCGTCCTGTTTCTCAAACTCCCACCAGTGATCGAGGTAAGGGTCGTGAACCCTGATTTCAGCACCCATTTCAGTGAGCCTCCGTACAATGAGCTCTGATCCGCTGTACCGAGTATCGCCCACATCCTCCCGGTACGATCCGCCGAGAATCAGTACCTCTGCCGATGCAATCGGGATATTCATGTTACGAAGTCCATCGCGAACGAGCTGTGGAACGTGCAGAGCCCGAGTATCGTTGATATCAATTGCAAGGGGTGTAACCCTGAAAATCTCGTCTTCCCAGCCCAGAATGTGTCTGTAGGCCCAGATACCGAGCCCTCCATCCTTAGGAAGGCAGTATCCACCGATACCGGGACCAGGGAAAATGATATTTGAATGGGTGGGCCGCACCTTGATCGCATCAACGATCTTTTTGAGGTCAACACCGTTTCGCTCTGCAAAGAGAGACCATTCGTCCAGGAAAGAGAGAATGGTTGCACGGTAGCTGTTTTCAACGATCTTGGACGTCTCGGATTCTATGGGTCTATCGAGCACGGTAAGCGGATAATCCTTGGTGTTGAGAACCTCATTGAGGAAGGTAACGACTCGGTTACGCGCTTTGGTGTTAATACCGCTGCACACACGC
>CAYFYU010000179.1:0-5753 GCA_964347455.1 uncultured Spirochaetota bacterium
CGCGGCTTTTTTTCGTATGTTTGCGAGTCCCAATTTATAAAAACTCCTATCAATTACATTCGTTTCACGTAATAGCATTCAGAACTCACCATAATATACCCTAAATATCGCAATATATTAATTGGTCGTCATTTTCTAAGTACCAGCGGAAAGAACCTACCTTAATGACAGTCTGGAAGATCAATTCCATAGTGTGGTCACCGATTCTGGAAGAGCCCATGGCAATATGAAAAAAATAAAAAAAAATTGACAGTTTCCGATTAGAGTAGTATACTCTATAATACTATACCCCTGTATAGTATTATAGAGTATACGCTTTGATAGCATTGTAACGATTATCTCTACAGAATTAGGATCCATTATGATCGTATCGTTTATTAATACAGTTACACAGAGTGAGGTGCACTTGATCTTCATACTTTGAAGCAGTTTCATGAAAAGTTCGTAGCAACCTACAGTGCAATTTATTTTTAGGCTGGGAAGGTTGCCAATAAAAGGGTGGAAAGTAAAAATGAAACGCTTTGCAGATTTTATCATTCGATACAGAGCTTTCGTTATTACCTTTGTTGTCTTCCTTACTCTGCTCTTCGGTTACAAGATGACGTCCCTCAAATTGAACGCCGATTTCAGCACCTATCTTCGGCAGGATGACCCACTCGTACAGCAATTTAACCATATTGGTGAAGAGTTCGGGAGTAAATCAATGGCACTTGTGTTGGTCGAGAGTGAACAGCTTTTCACCAGGCAGAGCATTGAGCAGATTCGAAATCTGACTGACGTTTACAGAGATATAGAGGGTGTTTCCTATGTCACCAGTCTCACCAACGTCATAGATTTCAAAAAAAAAGAATGGGGGTTTGAAGTTGGCAAGCTCCTTCCCGCCGGTCAAGTACCTCAAAATGACAGTGAACTGCAGCTCTTAAAAAGTTATGTCCTTTCAAAAGATATGTACACTGGTAATCTGCTCTCTGAGGATGGAACCACAACGGTCATCGTGCTCAGCCTGCGATCTGGGCAGGATGAATATAAAATTGCCAAACAGATAGAGGCGTTGACTGATGAAAATGCCCCACTCAGCGCTTGGCCGGAGGGAACCAAAATCTATTACGGCGGAATGCCATTCCTCATGTATTCGATGAGCAATCTGATTCGTGAGAATTTTACATTCCTTATGCCCCTTATGATAGGTTTGATACTTCTCATATTGATCATTAGTTTCAGGAGGCTTGGGGGTATAGTTTTACCGCTTACTGTTGTACTGGTTGCAACTATCTGGGTCATAGGTCTGTTGGCGATTTTCGGAGCCTCTATCAATTTACTATCCGGGGTTGTGCCGGTAATACTTATTGCGCTGGGAAGTGCAGACGGCATCCACTTTATGAAGAGGTTTTATGAAAAGCGTAGAACCGGAGCAACACAAAAGGAGGCGGTGCGGGCTGCACTCGGAGAACTGGGAATACCCATGATCATGACCACAATTACCACAATGGTGGGTTTCGCTTCTCTCGTCATATCGGATTTTTCCATTATACGTCAGTTCGGCATCGTCACCGCTCTGGGAGTTTTCTTGGCCCTTCTGGTTACTTTCACCTTCCTGCCCACACTGCTCTCTCTTTTCAGACAGTCGACTACCCATAAATCGAGGATTGTAATGAATCCACCCATCCGGTGGATGGAGAGTTTCGGAGAACTAATCTTCAGAGGAAAGAAGACTATTATTATAGCTGCCGCATTAATCGTAATTGCATCCGGGCTCGCCATTCCTCGTATTATTAAAGATTTGGATTGGACCCTCTGCCTGCAAAAGGACAGCGAGCCCTATCATGCTGAAATGGCGTTGAGAGAGAAGTTTGGTGGATCGACGCCCATCCAAATTCTTGTCCGGGGGAAAATCAAAACACCTGCTACCCTCAAGGCCATGCGGTATTTCGAGCGATATCTGGAGACCGTTCCTTTCGTCAGTAAGACCCAGTCCATTGCCCGTGTTACTGCAGAGATGAACGACGTGATGAACGATCGGTATGTCATTCCTGGAATGAATGAAGGTGTAGCGAATCTCTGGTTCTTCATTGAAGATGAAGAGATAATGGATCAGATGGTAAACAGCGCTGGTAACGAAGCGCTCATTTTGGGCAAACTGAAAGGCATGGATTCAAAGAAAATGGGTGAAGTTGCTGGAAGGATTGATCAGTTCATTGAGCAACTGCCTGTCCAACAGGTGGTCCTGAAACTAAATGCCGTTGATCCCGCGGCCAGACCCCTTCTGCTTGATATACGAAAAAGATGGATTACCGATAAGGTTATCTGGGACCTCAAAAAGAGAGGGATCAATTTGGAGCGAAGCAGAGTTGAACAGATTGTCGTTGATTCCCTTGCACAAACAAAACTACCCGGAGAGGCTTACACTGATCTCCAACGAAATTTATTTCATTACCTTCTGAGCGAGGAGTCTGAAATAGAATTCACATCTCAGAAAACTGCAGGGATGATAGCAAAAGATATTGCGGAAATGATGCAAAAAAAGGGAATTCTATCCACAAAGGACATTGAAGATATCCTCAGGGCTAATACGGGAACAAACCCTCCAGAGGTCGCCTCTTTACTCGCCGAGTCGTTGGAGCGGTTAGTTTTTGAGACAGTTGGCAATGCCAGAACCGATTTAGCTCTCCACAAGCTCAGAGGTATGTTACCGGTTAGTTCGAACGGAATGTCCGATTCGTTATTAAAAGATTTGAAAGGTATCCTGTGGGAAATGAACGATAATATGCTCATTCTTGGAAAGGAAGAGTATGAGGAGCATTCGAACAACTACACTCTCCCAAAAAGTGAGGAGGTCCAGATACAGTTCAAGCACACCGGATTGGTACCTATTATTAACAAGATGGAGAGAGAGCTGATGCCAACGCAGGTTAACAGCATGCTCATAGCATTAATTTTTATCGCTCTGCTCTTGGCACTGATGTTTCGGTCTGTTCGTATCAGCATCGTCTCGATCATTCCTATTATACTGACAATTTTAGTTAATTTCGCTGCCATGGGTTATGTTGGTATCGAACTGGATTCCTGGACAGCGATGATTGCAAGCATTGCCATCGGGCTTGGTATTGACTATACCATACATTTTACCTCCCGCTTCAAACGGGAGTTTGCAATAGATCATGACGAGCTGGGCGCCCTTAAGAGAACCTTGAGCACAACGGGTATTGCTATTATCATCAACGCGCTTTCGGTCGGGCTCGCCTTCACAGTTTTGCTGATGGCAGGAGGGCAGCATCTCCGGAGATTGGGCGGGTTGACCGCACTCACGATGTTTACGAGTGCTGTTTTCACTCTGACGGTTCTGCCGGCCATTATGTTGCTGGTGAAACCAAAATTCTTGAGGGTAAATAATAATTAAAAACCCCATGAAGGAAAAGAGGAGAGACACAATGAAAACTTTTAGCATTTTGGCAGGATTTATATTTCTCATCACAGTGCTGTTCCTAAATAACACAGGCCATGCTATGACAGGTGACGAAATCCTTTCTAGAGTTGATCAGACTGCCAATGCCCCGAAGGATAGAATGGCAACCATCAGAATGGTCCTGGTTGATAAAAACGGCAACAGGAAGGAACGGGAGCTTACGATATGGCAGAAGGGGAGTCAAAAAAGGCTCATTCGTTTTCAATCCCCATCAGATGTGAAGGGTGTGGGATTTCTGTCGCTTACTGAAGAGCAGATGTATCTGTACATGCCCGCATTTAGAAAGATTCGCCGCATTGCATCGCACATCAAGAACGAAGGGTTCATGAGCACAGATTTTACTTACGACGACATGGCCCAGACAAAACTCACCGATGACTACACAGCGACGATTGTTGAAGAAACCGATACACACTTTCTGTTGAAATTAACACCAAAGCCCGACTCCGATGTCGGTTATTCGAGTCTGAACATGCACGTGGACAAAAAGACCTACGTCTATAACAAACCTGAGTACTATGACTGGAAAGGCAAGCTTCAAAAGGTTTTAACCGTCAACCAGATAAAACAGGTCGACAGCTACTGGACCCCTACAGAAATGGAAATGTACGATGTGCAAAAGGAACACAAGACTATAATGATGTTTACAGAACTTCGGCACGATACGGGACTGAAAGAGGAGCTTTTCACGCAGCGCTACCTAAAGAGAGTATAAAAACCAATCCACTTTTACCGTACTGTTGCTGGAGGAACTACAAATGAAAACAATACCAATTGCAATTATGTTTGTACTGCTGATTTTGACATTCTCACCAGCTCTTGCAAACACCGAGCTAAACGGTTTTATAAAAAGTGATATGCGCCTGTTGGTTTCAGAGAACGATCTTCCATTTTTCGATATATACAATACATTAAGGCTCGAACTATATGCACGTCCCTCTGACAGCGTATCTACTTTCGGCAGTCTGGATTTACGCTACCATTATTTCAGCATGGCAGAAAGTCTCAGCGATCTAAGCGAGCGCGAAAAAATAGGCCCACTCGATATTGGTGTGTGGGAAGCTTATGTTGATCTCTACGGTTTTGTACTTTCTGCACTAGATCTGAGGATCGGGAGACAGCGCATCGCCTGGGGTACGGCGGATAGGCTCAATCCTACGGATAATTTAAATCCCGATGACTTTTCCGACCCTCTGGATTTTGGAAAAAAGCGTCCCACAATGGCGATCAACGGCATGTACTATCTTGGAAATTACACCATAGCACTAGTCTGGCTTCCAGTTTTTCGCCCAGCGTTGTTTCCCCAAACCGGATTCACCTTAGCACAAGGGATACCTTCACTTCCGATTCCACCAACCTTGACAATCGCCGATACCGAGGAAAACCTGCTCCTCCCTGAACCGCTTTTGAAAAATTCTATGATTGCTGCAAAGTTTAGCGGCAACCTGTTGAATATCGATTGGTCAGCAAGCTATTTCCGCGGGTTCGATGACATACCCATAGCAAATTCTATAACCGCTGTACCGATAGATATTACATCGCTAAAAGTTTCGTCGAAGCTCTCATTCCCCAGTCTCCACATTGTCGGTGCAGATTTGGCAGGCGAGCTTTTCTCAATTGGCTTCTGGGCAGAGGGTGCTCTCTTTATTCCTGACAAAGAACGTCTGCTTATAAGTGTAACATTACCGGATGAAACGCCTCAAACTGAGGAACTCACCATACTGAGCGACGAGCTGTACTTCAAATATACCGTTGGTTTGGACTACACCCTTAAAAGTGGCGTGTATTTCAATATACAGTACATGCATGGTTTTTTTCATGAACGTGGGAGGAATAACCTTCAAGACTATCTCATCGCAAGAGGTGAGAGGGAATTTTTCAACGAAATGTTGATGGCCGCTCTCAATGGAGGTATTAACGTCGGTAATTTCAATAATATACAAAACAATATCGGGTACTTCATAACACCAGAAATGAGCTTCAAACCTACCGATAGTGTTGAGGTTACAATCGGAACCTTTTTACTTAACGGTGGTGGAAACACACTTTTTGGGCAATGGAAAGATTTTGATCAGGCCTATTTGAAGGTTAGAGTCGATTTTTAATAAACGATGAATTTTTCTGCTTGCTTTAAACTTTAAACCGCTGATACTGTGAGCCGAACGAAAACCCTAAAAACGGAGGATAAAATGGAGAAAAAAGACACTGCTGCTATCCTCACCGTAACCCCTACCAGGGGACGTTGCCCTGTAGGAGAAAAAACCGGTAAGGAAAACATGGCTACCGGCCA
>CAYFYU010000180.1:0-5510 GCA_964347455.1 uncultured Spirochaetota bacterium
TAGCCTCTCTCGGTGCACCTTTTGTCAACCTTCTCTCAAGCCCTCTCTTCATATGGGAAGGAAGCGCAAATAGTGCCTCAAAGAGGGAGATGAACAGGGCCAGACTCACCGTAAGGGGAATGACAAAGATGAACTTCCCGAGCATACCCTTTATGAAGAATATTGGAGCAAAGGCGAGGAACGTTGTCAGTACCGTAGTAAGGACAGGGAAGAATACCTCATGTACGCCGTTGACAGCAGCCTCAAGCGGCGACTCTCCCAGATGTCGTCGAAAGGAGATGTTTTCTGAAATAATGATACCATCATCCACAATTAAACCAATGACGAGAATCAGCGATGCAAGGGAGATACTGTCGAGGTAGGTTCCGAAAAGGGGCATGAGAAAAAACACGCCGAGTATAGATACCGGTATGCCCATGGCTACCCAAAAGGCTGTCCTGAAATTGAGAAAGATGGTGAGCATGAGTACCACGAGTACGAGACCAATCGCCATATTTGTCAGAACGGTCTGAAAGCTGTCCTTGACATACACCGAGACATCGTTTGCCGTAATTATCTGTACGGGTCCATACCTGTAGATCTCCTCCTCCATCGGTTCCCTTTTTAAGAATCTCTTAAGGGTATCCATAAATCCCACCTGCTCGACAGTTTCACCCTTGTACTCGATGTAGCCGCCCATTATCCCCTTTGCACTTTCCTCTCTGATGAGCTTTTTTATGGCCCTAACCGTCCGGATAATGTCTGCACCCTCAGTCTTGTTCACAATAAAGGAGATGGCAGTTCTACCCTCCAGGCGGGATATAACCTCCTCATCCTCGAAATCTTCATTAACAATTGCCAGGTCCCTCACCTTGATGAGCGGTCCCTCAAAAGTGGAACGAACAATTACATCACCTACCTCCTGGGGTCTTCGGAACTGTGCAAGGGTAACCACATTCTTCTCACTGGTAAACGATTCAAATGTGCCACCGGTCAAACGGATGTTCCGCGCCTGTATCGCCTGTATGATCTCCCTGAGCGGTATCTGATATCGGTCCATTGCTCCGGGACTGACCTCAACCTTTATCTCCCGTGCACGGTAGCCGTACTTATCGAGGCTCGATACACCAGGCACGTCTTCGAGCTTCTTTTCAAACTTTTTCGCAATTTCTCGCAGCTCCCGGTAGGGAATATCCCCGGTAATACCGACCTCGATTATGGGAAAGATTGCGGAGGTCCTCTCCGTTACCAACGGAGACTCGGTCACCTCCTCGGGAAAATCTGTCACGCGCCCAACCGCTTCACGGATATCGGATTTGACCTTCTCCGGATCCTTTGCATCGGGATCGATGATCACTTCCAGAACGGACAAATTTTCCATGGAAGTAGAAAATATCTTGTCGATACCGGTCACATTCTGCAGCTCATCCTCGAGGTGGTTCGTCACATTCAGCTCAACATCCTCAGGGGATGCTCCGGGATAAACGGTAGTGATGCGGACCTCCCCCATGTCTACTTCCGGGTACTGGTCACGCCTCAAGGTCCTGAGAGAATTGAGGCCAAGCATGATGATGCCGAGTGTAAAAAGCGTGGCCAGTATATGCCGCCTCGTAAAAAATTCAAATATTGCTTTCATAAAGGTTACTCCCTCTATAATTCACTTAATCGGTTACAAGGAGTTCATCCAGAAGAGCGTGGTACTGCAAAAGAAGGGTGTGGTAGAGAGACGCATTTTCAGCGTAGAGCAGCTTGGCATTCTCCTCATTATCCCTGCTCTGAATAACAAAGGTAAGCTGACTCCTACCTTGATTGTACAGCTTGATCTCTTCAGTGGTCTTCTCCCGGGCAGATTTAATCTGCTCCTGATTCAGTTCCAGAACCTTCTCCAGCTCAACAATCTGAATCAGGAGATTCACCATAGCCGACATGAGATTTGTTTCGACACTTTTCATATCCTCCTCGATCCGTTGTATCTCAACATCCAGCTTGTCTATCTGGCCATTGATGGTCCGTTTCTCCAGAGGTGTCGAAAACAATAGCGATACGGTCATATCGGGCTTGTAGATCTTCAGTGACTCTCCGAAATCATCATCTCCTCTCCCGAACACACCTCCAGAGAGGATCAGATCAAACTGTGCTCGCCTCTGGTTCAACATCCCCTCACGTTGATACAGAAGTTGTTTTCTGAGTATCTCAAAGGTCTGGAGTAATCTAGATTGAGATTTCAACTGCGATGACGCCTCTTCCCTTGGCGGTAATGAGACCTGACTGTAGATATCATAGGCTGGTCTTTTATTGTATATCTCTTCCGTACCAGCAAGAACGGCAAGCTCAGCCTGCTTTGCCTTCCACTGGGACTCAAGCTGCAGTATGGTCTGCTCCGAGATATTTATTGTATCTTCCGCCCGTAACACATCCACCTTATCAACCAGATTCGCTTTGAACTTCTTTTCGGTCTGTTCCCGCTGCTCCTCTGCCAGCTTTAAACGCTCCTCTGCTATCACGATTGCCTCAGAAAAAAATGCCCATTCAATGTACCGAATCGCCACTTCAGCTAAAAAATCCTCCTGGTTCTCGGTTGCCTGGACCCCTTTCAGATCGATCGTAAAATCACTCAACTCATACTCAAGCCGATCCAGTATACCCTTTGCGTTTTGTAAAAACGGATGGGTGTAGCTCACTCCAAACCCATGCTTGTAAACCTTGGGAGTAGTAAACTGTCCGTCGCTATTGATATATTCTGTGGTAAATGCAAATCCCAGCCTTCCCCCTGTTGACCAGAGCGCACGGTTTAAACCTGCTTCCAGTCCTGCAATGTGAACCCGCTTATCGGCCTGAAATTCGGGAGCTGTTGCCTCTCCTAAATAGCTGTAAGAAGGAGTAACGTTCAGTATCCAGTCCTGTCCTCCCAGAAGGCTTTCCGCTTGTTTTTGCTCAATATCAATAGCCAGTTCCTCTTTCCTGAAGAATGGGTGATTGCTCTTCACCATGTCAAGATACTCATCAATGGTTACCTCTTGATAAGGCTGTTCCTCTGCGTATGTAGATACGCAAATAAAAATGAATAGTGTCATTAATAAAAAAGAGACAATCTTCATAGTTTTCCCCCTTCTCTCAGTATTTGGATTCCAACAGGGGGTTTATCGAACTTATCCATCTCACGTTTCATCATCCATGTGGCAAATGATGACATTCCAGGCGACCACGAAAAATTTTGTGAGTTTTTTGTTGTCATCCATAATTACCCTCCTGCACTCAATTGAAATTTATAATCTTATAAAAATTATATAAATTATAATGACTGTAAGGTTAATTTTATCATTGTCAAGAAAAAAAAACATATCTTGACTTAAAGAATAAGGAACGGATTAGGAGGCCTCTATTTCAACCTTATTGAATGACAGCGCATGGCTTCCTATTAGACATTCCAAAATCTTACTCACTTCATGATAATTGCTGCAATTACTTTCATCGCATGTCCACGTTTTTCACATTTAAGATAGTCGTCTATGTACACCTTTTGAAAAAGCCGCGCCCAACTCCACCGTGAGTCTTTGATTGATGTAGTCTCCGTCTCAGGTTATTGAGAGGGTTTCTTTATGAGTGTGGCTTTATACCCAAACTTTGCAAGACCCCTATGTAAATAGTATAAAAATTGCAAACTTCTTATCTTACTCTATTTTGATTTCCGTTGAAAAATCCTGCCGATATCGTAGAAGATCATGTAGAGGCAGGGTACGAGAATAAGGGTAATCGGAGTTGCAAACAAAAGCCCGAATCCGAGTGTTAGCGCCATGGGCGACATGTACAAGCTCGTTCCTCCGAGCCCATAAGCAAGCGGTAGAAGACCAGCAACAGTCGTAAGCGTGGTCAGCACAATTGCCCGCAGCCGGTTGGAAGCTCCCATTGCCACCAGCTCTCTCATAGGCATGTCGGGAAACAATTTTTTTTGTTCGTTGAGATGGCTCACCAGTACAAGCGAGTCATTTACCACAACTCCCATTAATCCTATCGCTCCGATAAGCGCAAAGAAGCCAAGCTGCTCGCCATGAAGGGCCAGGGCTAATATGACCCCTACAAATCCGAATGGTATGGCAATCATAACCAAAAAGGGTTGTGTGAAGGAGTTGAAAAGCAGGACCAAGAGAAAGTAGATACCGATAAATGCGACGAGAAAGGTCGTTACTATATTTACAACAGCCTCACGGCTTTCCTCCGCCTCACCCCCTATCTGCAGCCTGAGATCAGTATACCTCTCCTCTATATCGGCAAATTGGGCTATCACCTCGGAGGTAACCTCAAGAGACGTGGTAATATCCGTATCTACATCTGCTTCAATGGTCGTTGAACGCTCCCCATCAAAATGCCGGTAGGCACTGGGACCAGGCCCTGTCTTGAGCCGTGCTACCTCACGCAACTTAATCAGACGCCCCTGTATGTTGGGGATCGACAGACTTTGCAGATACCGTGTGTCTTTACGGGCCCTCTCGGCAAGTTGCACCCTGAACTCCACATCCTCATCGCCGTCCCGCAATGAGGTAACCACCTGACCGTCATAGGCTATGCGAACATTCTGTGCGACATCTGCAACGGTCAGCCCAAGCCTCGCGAGCCGGTCATAGTTTAACTGAATCTCTATCTGCTCCTTTCCAAGCTTGTCGTTCCGATCAATGTCCTTAACGCCATCTATCGTTGATAGAAACTCCACAAGCTCATCCCCCAATGCCCTCCGTTTGTCGTCATCCTGTCCAAGGATTCTCAGACTTATGGCCTTTCCAACTGGCGGACCTCCTGCGTCGATTTCATAGGTTATCTTCTCAAATCCCTCAAGCTCACTCGACTTCTGCCTGATCTCCTCGATGATCTCATCTGCGGTTCTCGTTCGCTCCGAATATGGCGTGAGACCAACGAATACTTGCGCGTAATTCTCTCCTCGGCCAACCCAGCCGATGACTCCTATTCTAGTGATATAGGTATCAAGCTCATCATCCGGAATTTCCTCGACAATGGCCTCTATCTCTTTTACCTTCTCCGATGTTGATTGCAGGGAAGTCCCCATGGGGCATTCGATAAATATTGCAAAGCGCTCCGCTCCCTTTGTTGGGAAGAGAATAAAATCCATATTTTTCCTCATATAGTTAAACGTAAGGATGAATACCCCTATGAAAATTACGAAAAGGGGATACCTGGCCCTGAGAAATCCTCGTGCAAGTGTATTGTATACCTTCTTCAGTCCTTCAAACCAGGTTCCAATAGCCTCTCTCGGTGCACCTTTTGTGAATCTTCTCTCAAGCCCTTTTCTCATATGGGAAGGAAGTGCAAATAGTGCTTCAAAGAGAGAGATGAACAGGGCCAGACTCACCGTAAGGGGAATGACATAGATGAACTTCCCGACCATACCCTTTATGAAGAATATTGGAGCAAAGGCAAGAAACGTTGTCAGTACGGTGGTGAGAACGGGGAAGAATACCTCATGCACGCCGTTGACAGCAGCCTCAAGCGGCGACTCTCCCAGATGTCGTCGAAAGGAG
>CAYFYU010000180.1:5520-5715 GCA_964347455.1 uncultured Spirochaetota bacterium
TACCATCATCCACAATTAAACCAATGACGAGAATCAGCGATGCAAGGGAGATACCGTCGAGGAAGGTTCCGAAAAGGGGCATGAGAAAAAACACTCCAAGCATGGATACCGGGATGCCCATGGCAACCCAAAAAGCTGTTCTGAAATTGAGAAAGATGGTGAGCATGAGTACCACGAGTACGAGACCAATCGCCA
>CAYFYU010000181.1:0-5299 GCA_964347455.1 uncultured Spirochaetota bacterium
TCCCTCAACTCATTACAAGTCAAGGGATTAGTCGGTTGCTCCAGACACGACTCGAACGTGCGACCCACGATTTAGGAAACCGTTGCTCTATCCTGCTGAGCTACTGGAGCATTTCACATCATATCAATATCTCAAAGAGCGCGATTAATTCATCTTTTCAACGCTCTTATCTATAGTAACAAAAAACAAGCGAATGTCAAGTCCCGTGACGACCATAGAATATAATTAACAATCTGAAATTTACTGTTATATTAAAAATTTAATTCAGAAATGTAAGGAGTGTTACCATGCAGATAGGTATTGTTGGTCTTGGCAGGATGGGAATGAATATGGCTCGTCGACTTCTCCAGGGAAACCATAATGTTGTTGTTTACAATCGTACCCTCGAAAAGGTCAAGCTCATGGAGAAGGAGGGAGCCCAACCCACTTCATCAATAGGAGATCTTGTGCAGAAACTTAGTCCCCGAAGAATTGTATTGATAATGCTTCCTGCAGGAAAGGTCGTGGAAGACCACATAGGAAAGGTGGCTACCTATCTCTCAGAAGGTGATCTCCTTATCGATGGGGGAAACAGCTACTACAAGGACGACATCCGAAGGGAGGAAGAGCTCAAGGCCCTCGGCATTCATTATATGGATGCTGGTATCTCTGGAGGAATCTGGGGTCTCCAAGTAGGATACTGTACGATGATAGGCGGTAAGAAGCCCGATTTCAAATTCATAGAGCCAATACTTAAAACCCTTGCCCCAAAAGAAGGCTACCTCTACTGCGGACCTGTTGGTGCCGGTCACTTTGTAAAAATGGTTCACAATGGTATCGAATACGCCATGATGGAGGCATATGGAGAAGGATTTGAACTTCTCGAGGCCTCGCCTTATCAGAAAAATTTTAACTACCAGGAAATTGCACATTTATGGAATCAGGGCAGCGTGGTCCGTTCCTGGCTTTTGGAGCTCCTGGAGTCTGCATTCAACAAGGATCCGAAACTCAAAGGAATAGAGGGTTATGTGGAGGATTCTGGTGAAGGACGCTGGACGGTGCATCAGGCGATTGAATCTAATGTTGCTGTAACCGGTATAGCCCATTCTCTTTTCAAACGATTTCTTTCCCGCCAGCCGGATACCTTTTCCAACAAGATATTGGCAGCGCTCCGTAACGAGTTTGGCGGACACGACGTTAAGCAGACAAAAAGTTGAGGAAGGTTAATGGCGAAGTATGAAGCATGATATTCATAGTTGTCAAAATCTTGAGGACATAGGAACTAAGGCAGCATCATTTTTCGTAAATCTCTCGAACGATGCAGTTAATAGACGAGGCCAGTTTATCGTGGCACTATCCGGTGGAGAAACACCGGAGGTTTTATTCAGGAAACTGACGCAACAAGACTTCAGAAAGAACATCGAATGGAAAAAGATCAAGATATTCTGGGGGGATGAGCGTTTCGTTCCCAAGGATAACCCGGAGAGTAATTATGGAATGGCATATAGGTCACTTCTCTCAAAAGTTCCCATTCCAAAGGAAAACATATTTGCCATACCGACCGATACCGAGACCTCAACAAGGGCAGCGGAAATGTACGAAGAGGCAATGCGAAGCTTCTTTGGACGTTCGAACGCAGTAGAGGGAACGCCACCCATGCCTGTTTTCGACCTTGTTCTCCTTGGTCTTGGAAAGGACGGTCATACTGCATCGCTCTTTCAGGAACACCGGATTAGTGACAAAGAGAAGCGGTGGGTAATGGCCGTAGAAATACCGCCATCATACCCGACAACCAATCGTATTACCATAAGCCTGCCTGTGATCAACAGCGCACGACAAGTTGTCTATCTCGTTTCAGGTAATGACAAAAAAGAAATTCTCCAAAAAGTACTGTTCGCAAAGCCTCCATTCGAAAATCCCCTTCCCGCTCAAAGTGTAAATCCATTAAAAAACATCATTTGGTTTATCGATATCGATGTTGGGGAATTTTAGTTGCGTATTACACCGTTTTATGTTAATTTTGCTTTCTGTATGTGAGGATTGTGTTAATTACGAGACTCTTCCATCCTGATCAAGCAAAGAGTTTGACCTACTCATAAAGCGAATTCCAGGAAGTAACAGTAACGGAAAGGCAAAGGTAAAACCCTATTATGGATGCGCCACAAAATCGGGAACCAGAAACGAAGCCAGTTCCCAAACAGGTTAAAAAAACACCCCTTATCAAATGGCAGAAACCAAACGTCAATGTGGTGTACGCCCTCTTCGCACCTGCTTTTGCATCGATCTACTTTTTCGGCTGGCGTAGTCTGCTACTCCTCTCTTCGGTATGCGTGGCCGGTTTTCTCACCGAATACATTTTTTTAAAGATCTATTATAAGGAACCGGTAACATCAGCGGTATTTGTCAGCTCTTTTCTCTTAACTCTTAGTCTTCCACCCACCCTCCCGATATGGATAGCAGTTGTGGGTATCGTTTTCGGTATTGCCATAGGTAAAATGGCATTTGGCGGATTCGGAAGAAATATTTTCAACCCTGCTCTCACCGGAAGGGCATTTATCTACATCAGTTTCGGCGGACCGATGACAGCAGCATGGGTGGAACACATAGGAGGATTCCCCGGGGGATTCGGGAGCTTTGCTGCTGATGCTGCAACACAGGCAACGCCGATGATGCGCATAACTCAGGGGGTTGATGTATCACGGCTATCAATGCTTTTCGGGAATGAATCAGGTTGTCTTGGAGAAACTAGCGCATTGCTCCTGCTGCTCGGCGGAATTTACATAACCTATAGAAAATATGCGAGCTGGCGCATCGTACTTTCAACCTTCCTCGGTATGCTTATAGTTCAATCGGTTTTGTGGCAGCTAAGGATAGGCAATGCTATCGATCCCCTCAGTGCGGTTCTTGGCGGTGGTTTCATGTTAGGTGCCTGGTTTATGACAACCGATCCGGTCTCTGCAGCACAGACTGATCCCGGCAGGTGGTTCTACGGATCGCTGATCGGTGCCGTAACTGCTATAATTCGAACCTTTTCGATATGGTCTGGAGGGATAATGTTCGCTATTCTCCTCGGCAATATGTTCGCTCCCATTTTTGACCACTATGTAAAGCAAAGGAAGAGCAGGAGGGGCAGTTAAATGAAAGAGGAGTCTGTGATAAAGAGAAGGGTATTCCCAGTCGTCTTCATGCTCGTTATCACCCTAGTCTTTATTTCGGTTACCTCCGTTATCTACACCGTTACAAAGGATACAATACAACTCAACGAACGACTTCTCCTCAAGCGTGCCGTACTCAACAGTGCAGGACTCACCGTCCCAGAAGACCCAAAAGAGGCTGAAGTGCTCTACGATCAGCGAGTAGAGGAGATATCCGGGGAGAATGGTGAAACACTCTACTACAAAATTCGAAGCCTTGATTCGACAAAGGTAGAAAGTTATGTTATCAGTAGTACTGGTCCGGGATTATGGGGAGAGATAACCTGTACAATCGGATTTGATCAGGAGATTCAATCATTTCTTGGTATTGAGATTATCGATCAAAATGAGACTCCCGGATTAGGCGGAAGAATTGGTGAACCCTGGTTCAAGGAGCAATTCAAGGGTAAGATACCACCGCTCTCCACTGTTCCGGAAGGTGAAAAAACCACGGAAAATGAATTTCAGGCGATTACCGGGGCATCCTACTCGACAAAGGCAATTCAAGACATAATGAACGGTTCGATTGTCTATGCACAAAAAATAATCCCCAGATAATCGTCACTATGAGAGGAAGAGAATGGAAGTGTTCAAGGTTAAACGGGTTTTCTCTGACGATCTGGGTGGAAACAATCCGGTATTTGCTCAGGTACTGGGAATATGCTCGACCCTTGCGGTGACCAATGTATTGCGGAATACCGTCGTAATGTGTGTGGGACTCATCTTTGTTACCGCCCTTTCAAATGTTACCGTTTCTCTACTACGCCAGTACATGCCCTCACGTATTAGAATGATGGTTGAAACACTTATTATCGCTTCCTACGTGATTATCGTCGATATAGTCCTCAGGGCTTATCTCCCGGATATTTCCCGACAGCTCGGCCCCTATGTTGGATTAATAATAACCAACTGCATAATCATGGGAAGAGCAGAAGCATTTGCACTATCAAATCCTCCCGGCCTGTCATTTCTCGATGGCATTGCATCGGGCATCGGTTATTCCTACGTTCTTCTTGCGATCGCCTTTCTCCGAGAACTTATGGGCTCTGGAACCATATGGGGTTACCCTATCCTTGGTGACTGGTGGACAAACTGGTCCATCATGGTCATGGCACCCGGCGCATTTTTCATGCTGGCAATTTTCATCTGGATAGTAAAGGGGAGCCTCGAAAGGGAGAAGGAAGAAAACAAATGACTGAAGGTCTCACATTCTATGCGATATTCTTTGCCGCGATATTTACCAACAATATCCTCCTCACGAATTATCTTGGAATGTGCTCATTTCTCGCCGTGTCACGCGAGGTGGATACTTCAGTTGGACTCGGTATGGCTGTAGTGTTCGTAATGACCGCAACGAGCGTACTCAACTGGCTTGCCTATCATTATATTCTGGTACCTCTGGATCTGATATATCTTCGCTTCATTGTATTCATCGTTATCATCGCGGCGTTCGTTCAGCTTATCGAGATGATTATCGAGAGGATTTCAGATAAACTCTACGCATCCCTCGGCATATTTCTTCCCCTCATTACTGTTAACTGTGCAATTCTGGGAGTGAGTCTCTTCATGATCATCAGAAACTATAGCTTTATCAATTCATTGTTCTACGGTATGGGAAGTGGTATAGGCTGGGCTCTTGCAATCATCGCAATGGCCGGCATTCGTCAGAAAATGGCCCGATCACGCGTACCGCGAGGGCTCGCTGGAGCCGGCATCACGCTGATCATTGCAGGTATGATGGCCCTCGCATTCATGGGATTTTCAGGGGTCATAAAAATAACATGATTTTAGTTTAGGAGACTCTGTAACATGTCAGCGGTACCACAGCTCTTGGTTGGCATTGCGGCAATATGCGGCGTCTCAACGGTTCTTGCCATTATCATGGTCATTGCCGATGCAACTATCGGGAACTATGGAGACGTCAACGTTAAGATCAACGATGAAAAAGATATTACAGTCAAGGGAGGACGACCACTTCTGGGTTCTCTCATGGAGGAGAAGATATTCATACCTTCTGCATGTGGTGGAAGGGGTTCATGCGGTTTGTGTAAGGTAAAGGTAACAAGTGATGTTGGAGACTACCTGCCTACGGAGCTACCCTGGATATCAGACGAGGAGAAGGTCGA
>CAYFYU010000181.1:5309-5644 GCA_964347455.1 uncultured Spirochaetota bacterium
CCCGCTTTCCTGTCAGCTCAAGCTGAAAAAAAACATCGACATACAGATTCCAGAAGAGCTCTTCAACGTTAAGGAGTACTTAACCGAAGTTGCTCTCATAAAGGATCTGACCTACGATATAAAACAGGTGACGCTGAAACTCATCGAACCTCAGGAGATAAACTACAAGGCAGGGCAGTACATACAGTTTCAGGTTCCCGAGTATGAGCTCAGCGCTGAATCAGTTTACCGCGCATATTCCATGGCCTCACAACCATCCCACAAAGACGAGGTGGAGCTCGAGATTCGCCTCGTCCCGAACGGAATATGCACAACCTATGTATTCGAACATCTAA
>CAYFYU010000182.1:0-5640 GCA_964347455.1 uncultured Spirochaetota bacterium
TGAATGTGTTGTCGACCAAGTCGCTCAGATGGACCGACGAAAAGGGGACCAGCCCCAAGCGGCCGGTACCCATTTCTTAGATTGACACCGTGCACCATGCGGCCTGAGCTGGTTAATTTCAGTTACCATTTTGTATTAGCCGGTGTATAAAAAAGCATACGCCCTTGTAAAAATTACCCGAATTAGCAAAGCAATTTAATGGGTCCGACTCAAATATAACCTATTGAAATAAAATGTACTTTTGTCTTTTTCTCCGAGTTTTTAGATTCCAAATACCTAATCCAGTCCCGTAAGGCTTTCTGGCGTTAATTTTGCAAACTAATTCAGCTTATTATTTTTATTTTTTGACAATCTTTATTAAATTAATGTATTGAACCCCCTTCTGCAAAAGAGCTGATGGGGTATCTCAATTGTTCAATCGAAGCGAGCTACTGGGAATAGAATCCTGCAGATTTCAAAGAGCCCTTCATGCGATTAGAGTAATCCATCTAATGTTCGAAATCTCTGGGTTAAACTTATTCTTATAATTTGAAGGGGACTGAATGTGCAAAAAACAATTCTATTAATTCTAGTTATCATCTTAGTATCGTTGATAGTCGCAAGCAATTCGTTCGCTGACGAATATGTTGGTCCAGGTTTGTCTTATAACGATAACAACGCAAACATTTACATTACATCTAACCGATATGTCGCTTATGCATTTAGCGCAGAGGAGTCTTCAAATCTTACAAGTTTTGTTACACTCTTTAGGGATGGCGCTGGCTATTCTGCTGGAACATGCGGCACGATGCGAATACGTATATGGCCATCGGATGGTGGTGCTCCGGCAAGAGCAGATAGAAGTGGAACTCCGCTTTCAGAGGGTTCCCACACCTTTAGCTGTACGAATGGGGTTTTGCCAACTGTAGGGCATAGATATCCTAAAATTGCGATGACCCCCAACAGGCCACTGGTGGCAGGCAATCTTTATTTTGCCGAGATCACAAATACCGACCCAAGCCCAAATTCTAATTACATCTCCATTAATGCGATGATTGCTGTTAACCCACATGTAACAGTGATGCGATATGTTGACCCTGTTGAAGATTGGTCACTTCAATGTTGGAATTCTGGTTCTTGGTATGATCCTTCATTTGTAAAGTACGGTTGGCTCAATCCTTCGTGGTATAAATTCCCGGCTGCAGAATATGGCTATGCAAACGGTGAATATCAGGGCTATTTTTACATGGAGAATGGAAATGCCAATTACTATTATTATACCTTGACTTCATCCAATTCCTCGAGAGAGCGTTTTAATATACAAAATTCCCGCCTAATAAAGGGTGTTGAGATACATACTTCAGCATCTGTGGCGGGATCTATGTCTATTGAATTCATTAAAAACGATGTTACTCAGGTTACAAAAACAATAACAGAAAATCCCGCTACCTTCACTCATGTACCACCTAACAACAATGGTGTATATCAGTGGTATACAATAAATTTAGATCCAGGAGAATATATCAGCGTTACGCAAGGCGATGTTCTTGACATTGAAATGACACCGCAGGGTTCTTCGATTTGGCATATGTCTGCAGAAAGAACCGGCAGGGGAAGTGGACATATACCCGATACAACTATCAGTGATGAGGGATGGTATGAGTATTCATCGGCTCAATGGTGGACTGGATCTAGATGGGTTAACACATTATATTACAATAAGACGTGTAGCAGTTGTGTCTTTGCTACATCTCATTTCAGGGTGATACTGCAGATTGCGTCCAACGCTGACTCAGTTCCACCCGATCCACCTACTGGCTTACTAATCGTAGCGGATAATTGAAATTAAGATAGTTGAAAATTGCGTTATTCTGTCTTCAGTAGTTCTCTCGTAGCAATAACCCCATGGTGATTCGGCTTTTGCCGAGCTTTGCCATTCCTCCGATCTTTCCCCTTTCTACTTTTATGTATATTTGTAGTCAAAGCGTAGAAAAGAAAACTGGTAATTTAAAACTGCGTGATCACTTATGTCGTTGCGAGTGATCATGCCGACGGCAAGTACCACTACATTGTTTTTCTTGATATTGTCACGAAAAATAAATTATTCCCGTGTGATATGGATAGCACTGTGGGTCATTTTCTAAATACCCATGCACCAACCCATTATTAGACTGTCGCGCCCCCTGTAAAAGATGGATGAAGACCAATCCCCTTTAAGGAGAGGCTTAAGCTGCTTCTTGAGTTGATGGATGGGCTGGAAGTGTAGAAGTTGCTCATACTGATCTAAAGAAGGCCTGAGCTAGCCTTTCCATTTTCTATTCTTGGCAATGTATCACTTTTGCCGGAGTAAACGCCCATTTCGGGCGGTCTGGAGAGTATTGCGTCATGTCTCGCAATTTCCCCTCATCGGTGTCGAATCGCTTGCGAATGGGTCTTGCAGGATCGCCTCCAACGATGGTGTAGGGCTCAATATCCTTTGTCACAACAGAACCGGCCGCAATGATGACCCCTCTGCCGATTCGAACACCGGCATTGATGACAGCACGGTACCCAATCCAGACGTCATCCTCAATGGTGGTCACTGCTTGATTAGGGCGACCGCTGAAAATCAGCGGAGTGCCCGGTATGTCAAAGCGATGGTCTCCACCAACAATGGCCACATCAGATGAGATCATCACGTAGTTTCCAATTTCCACCTTTGGGCATATCCAGGCCCCGCAACCGAGATAGCCATACTTCCCGGCCTTGAGATCCCTGCTGATGGCCAAGGGCTTAAGGATGTAGAACGTCCTATCCACATTTTGTAGGCCCAGCCTCCAATGAACCCAACACATACGGAGATTACGCATCCTCTGACGCAGCTCGGGATTCGATCTGATCCAGTTAGCGATCTTGTGAAACATGGGTAAGCCTCACCCTCCTAACTGACCACGAACTTTCGTTCCCCAATCTGAAGCCCCGAGGCAGGCTTCGCTTCAGCGGCGCTGTTGATTATATCCAGTTGGAAATGCGGCATGTAATATTTATCGATCACGTCCCTGCAATTTGCAGCCACATCTTCGCGAGCCAAATCCCCGGTTAACCAGTTCTCAAGGACATTAGCGAGGTCCTCAGCACTTCCTTCCTTAAAGAACTGCCCGCTCTTACCCTCAACAATGGCCTCAAACTCCGGCATCTGTCGAGTAGGATTGTCATGGGTGATGACTGGGGTACCGTAGACCATGGCATGCATTGCAGTCAGCCCTACATCACCCGGCGAAACGCATACATCCGATGCCATAATGAGGGGGGCAAGAATCTGCTCATTATGGCAAGCACCGAAGAACACTACTGCATCCTCAATTTTCAACTCCGCGGCCTGTCGTTCAAGACTCTGTCTAGCGATACCCTCCCCCACAATGAGAACATTTACCGGGCGATCACGGAAGTGAAGCATGCCCGCAGCGTCTATGAGCATATCAAGCCGCTTCTGCTCGGTCAGTCTGCCGATAAAGAGTAAGACAGGCAGTTCCGGATGAGCAAACAGCTCGTTTCGGACTGCTTTGACCTTGTCTGGTCCTATCCCCTCGCGCAATTTCCGCTGAGAATCATAGTCAAGCGAGTTGAAGACAACGTAGAGTTCGTCAGGATCAAACCCCATCTCGATCATCAGCTTGCGAGACCAATTCCCATACAACAGATGCCCGTGAAATAATCTATAGAACATCTCCCTTACAAACTTTTTGAACCACTTTTCATTGCCATAGAACCCGTGAGTCCATGACAGCACACGCTTTCCTCTCAACCGGGCCAACACTACAGCCGGCCAGCTTGACAAAAAACACATGTCCCCAAGAAGAATGAGGCAATCGTTGTCACCGGACCATGCGAGTTTCAACAAACCTTTCTGCCAGATAAATTTATTTCCCAGATAAATATTGCGGATGAACTTCCACCGCAGTCCCCCTTCACTGACTTTAATGTAAGCCTTTTCGGGGTCGATCAGTTTCAATCCAGGAAGTATGGAATTCGTATCGGAAACGATTGTATATTCCGGTCCAGGGGCTTCCTGTCTGCAGAGAAGCTCACAGATGGGCTGTCTGTAGTGGGGATACCAATGATAGACAATTACAACCCTTAACCTGTTAGTGTTGATCTCTTTCAACATTCGCACTCCCCTTATTGCGATCGCGATAACAGACCTCCTGCACTCACTTCATGGTAGCATAGATACGAGGTTGTTGTTTTCTTGTGTGAGTAGCCCAAGTGACTCCTTGTGTATCAAGGGCGTATAAATACAATATATTGAGGATATGGCCGTACACCAGAAAGCCTATGACCTATGAAATGACATATATGAGGATTGGAAAAAATGGAAGATTAAGAATTTTTGATGCTCAACGTGCAAATCACCTCGTTATCCTCGATAAAGTGATCACTCGCAACCGTGTCCGGTACCTGGTGCTGTGCTCATCCATAATCACAGATCTTATGTTCTCCCCCTCATAGATACGGGCGGTTAGTTGCAATATCCAGTCCAGGCAACTGTTTTAATAAATAGCAGAAGCATAAAATATGCCTCTTCTGTGATTAGAACACAATCACAAGTTTTAAAAACTACTTCGTAACCGATCCTTGTGAGTCCCTGGAGATACTAAAAGTAGTAGAAAAGTAGATTAAAAGATAATAGAGCTTGTTTCAAAATTGTTTTAGAGTAATGAGAATACATGCAATATGAAAAAATGCTTGATATACGGTAATTCTACGTTCATATCGAACAACCAAGCGGCGATAGTTGCTGATCCAAGAAAAGGTCCGCTCAATTTTCCATCTTTTGCGATAGCGCCTGAGCTTTCGGCCATCTTGAACTTTGGGTTTCTTTCTGTTTTTTCTGTGTGGGCAGATAAGCTCTATTTGACGATTACGCAAATCTTTTCGCAATTTATCACTGTCATAGGCACGGTCGCCAATCAAACGCTTTGGATTACTTTTAGGTCTTCCCGGACCATTTCTAGGCACCTTGATCTGAGCCAAAACTTATCAACCAGCGTCACTTCGTGCGGGGATGCCGAGGCAATGGTGCTTCCCAGAGGAATACCCTGGCCGTCGACCACCACCATCCACTTCGATCCTTTGCCCCTTTTGGTTTTTCCAACCCCAATGCCCCTTTTTTTGCCGGTGTAAAGCTACCTCGATAAAGGCTTCTTCCCAGTCCAAAAGCGCTTTTTCGTCAAGGTCGCCTAGAAACTTGCGCCATACCTTCAGCCAGACTCCGTCTTCTTCCCAACGGCTTAATCTGCGCCAACACGTAGATGCGCTGGGGTATCGCTTTGGCAAATCCTTCCACCTGGCGCCGGTTCGCAGGATCCATAAAATCCCTTCCAGAACTTCTCGGTTATCAGCACAGGGTCTGCCAACACGGCCGGTTTCAGGTTTTGGTAATAAAGGTTCAATCTTTTTCCATTGCTCATCATTTATAAAACGCGGGTATTTTGCCATTGGATCACCTCCAATAGCTTACTACACGAAAACACTGAAAATGTCTAGCGACATAACCTATTGATTATACAATATATTGTGTTATGGCCAACTTGCAACTACAACATTATGAATTTTGAAACAGGCTCTAGAATACTCCCTAGGATCTAATTCCAACACTTTTCCATTCCAACAGATTTACAA